>JAAYJY010000157.1 GCA_012522705.1 Syntrophomonadaceae bacterium
AAATCACAGACCTGGCCTATGAAGACCACGCCCGCGCCGGGCAGTTGGGTGCCCAATACCCCGGATATTAAACTGACCGCCAGGACTCCGTGCGCGATCCGTTCTTTGAAGGGGGTGTCTTCGGCATAGATGGTATTGATATGGGCGGGATTGAAATCCCCGGTTATGCCGGCCATGGTATAAACATCGTAGTCGGTCACGCTTTTGGTGAAAGAGGCCGAATCGCCTACATTCATCTCCTGAATTGTCTTGCCCATTGTCTCCAGCACCTCCTTGCAGTGATGGGGCCTTGCATTACTACTTGCTTTTCCGGGGCGGCATCATTATGGCCTCGCCGTCGGAAACCACGTCGCCATTCTGATTGATCGTCCAGGTATGCAGCCAAACCCGGTTTTTGGCCTCATCCTTCCGGGTCACTTCCACCATGGCGGTAATGGTATCATCCACAAAGATCGGTCTCTTGTATTTGATACTTTGTCGCACATAGATAACCCCTGGACCCGGCAGCTGAGTCCCCAGCACATTGGATATGAAACCCATATTCAACACCGCGTGGCCGATGACTTGGCCAAAAGTGCTGCTGCTGGCCCATTGCGCATCGGTATGGGAGGGATTGAAATCGCCTGAGACCCCGGCGAATGATAAGACATCATATTGGGTTATGGTCTTGGTGAAAGAAGCCTTGTCGCCAATATTCAATTCCTCAACGGATTTTCCCATATCGCATCACCTTCGTATAATATCTCTCTGCCCTATCGAGCGTAGCGGGATAACGGGGGTTCCTCCCCCATCCCTAATGACCGGTCAATTGCGGATATTGCCAAATATTGAGGCTGCATCTACCATTGTAATCATCACTGCCATCGGCGCAGTTATGATGAAATGACCTGCAAGTCGGGTCGGACAGCAGGTCGGGTCACTGACTGATATGTACCGCTCCCACTGGGAGATGATCTTGGATTTGGCCAAGCCGCACGACCCCTGTCCTGCAGCGAATCGGTGCCTCGCCCACTTCGTTTATAATAATAATCACATTTTACTAAACATGTAAACGGAATTCATTCCATAAAATTCTGGTTTATAATATAGGTGTCGACAAAAAACGATAAGAAAATTTTGACGTCAAGCAGCAAAGGTATGAGCAATAATCTATACTATGTCCATCTCTATCCAATTATACCCAAGATCCGGGCTCTTATCAAACGATTCTGACTCCCCGGCGGCGATCAACCTGATCTACCCACATCTTTGCAGGAATTTGGAAAATATCATGGAATTACAGATTAAATGAGGTTCCGGTCGACATGCCCCCATCAATCGACTCCTGGTCCGGCGGTCTATGGCGGGCACGGTTGCTGGTGGCTCCCTCGCGAACCTGCGGTTATCAGTTGATGGCGGGGTTGGCCCGAGGCAGGGCTACGGAGCGGTCCCCGGCCGGCATAGCGGACTTAAAGGCTTTTTTGGGATTAAGCTGCACTTGGGTAACAAATTTCTCCAGGTTAAGAAGCTGGGATGCAGGGAGGTGACCCGAAATGGAATGGATAGATTATTTCGTCCGCTGGACGGTGTATTTCGTAAGGTGGTTATGGCATTGGAGCTGGGTCGGCAAGCTGATGATAATCGCCGCCGGACTGCTGCTGGGCTCAATATTTGTTACGAATAAGAAGGCGTTCCTTTTTATCGTTGTAGCGTTTGTAGTGATCGTCCTGGGCAGCTTTGCCATCAACGCCTGGTTTACGATCGGCGTCCCCGGTTTATAAGCGCTCATCATGGGACACTGATATTGGGTCCTATGCCACCATTCAGGAAAGCAGGAACATCCCCATATGGGAGGAAAGGGGGAAACGCCCGTTAGCCCAGCCGCACGGTGCTGACCTGCGGGCGTCCCTCCAGAATCCAGGTTAATGTCAGGAATGGTGAATTGGCTGCCCTTCACTCTCGCTGTCCATCTGTATCACGGCCTTGAACAAATCTCCGTCTATTTCGATATTGAGGCTGCCCTGCTGGATCTCCACCAGGCTTTTGGCGATGGATAAACCCAGTCCGCTGCCCTGGGTGCTGCGGGATTCGTCGCCCCGTTGGAACCGCTCCATCAGCTCTTCGGCAGAGATATTGAGCTCATAAGCGGAAATATTCTTGATGATCAGGGTGGTGCGGGGGCCGCCAGCAACGATGTCGATATAGACCCGGGAGCCTTCCAGGGCATACTTCAGGACATTCAGCAGCAGATTCTCGATGGCCCGCCATAGCAGCCGGCCATCAGCCCGGACATACATTTTCTCCTCCGGGTGGCTGAACTTGAACTCCAGCCGCCGTTCCTGCAATTTGTCATCCAACTCGCCCAACCCCTGATTGATCAAGGCCACCATGTCCACCGTTTCATAATGGACCGGGATATTGCCGCTGGAAGCCTTGGTGGCTTCGAACAGGTCGTCGGTCAAGATCTTCAGACGCTGTGACTTCTGCTCGATGATTTCTACATATTCGGCGGCTTGGGCCGGGTCTGTCTCCTGCTTCAGCAGGTCCACATAGGTGATGATCGAAGTCAAAGGGGTGCGTATATCATGGGATACATTGCTGATCAGTTCGCTCTTCAGGCGCTCGCTTTTGACCTCGCTAGCCACTGCCTGGTTCAGGCCGTCGGTGATGCTGTTGATATCAGCTGCCAACCGGGCTAACTCCCCATTGCCGGGCAGGTCGATTGTATGATGGATGTCGCCTCCCTTGACCCGCTGCACCCCTTCCTTGATGGTGTTGAGTTCCTTCACCTTCTTAAGGGCCAGCCAGGCCGCCACGCCCAAGGTTACCGGGAACATGAACATGGTCAGGCCGACGATGACCGGATAGCCTATCACCAGCAGCACCACTTTGACCGCCACATTGCCGCTGTTATATACGTCACTGATAAAGACAAACAATTGGCGGAAGAGAGCATAGATCAGGCTGTGCTTGATAAGTGAGCGGTTCTTGAGGTGTTTTACCAGGGCCAGCACCAGCGGCAGGCCGGGGAAGGCGATTACCAGCGAGACCAGGAACACGAATTGCTGCGGGCCGTATATGCCCAGTACGGCCATGATCCCGAACCAGAGCCCGATCAGCATGAAACATAGCAACAGGTTGATATCGGTGTAGATACTGTCGATGGAATTCAAGTGGATCTCGCCATCCTCGGGCTTGCGGCCGATAGCCCACAGCAGGTATATGAAGGCTGCACCCAGCGCCGCCAATAAGGCCACCATCTGATAAAGGCTGGCCGCGGCCAGGGCCTGGACTTCTTCCCACTGAGCGATGCGGGGGGCCAGGAATTCCTGGCTGAATCCCAGGCTGACCACATCCCGGGTCCCCAGGTTTTCAACGTAACCGAGGATCTGGAGCTGCGGATAACGCTGGTTTTCCTTGATAAGCGTCGGGGAAACGGTCTGGCTGCCACCGTCGAAAATGATATAGGCAGGTAACGACTGCAGATAGCTATAGCCGGCTGCCTGGTCGGGAAGGTTGGTAAAGACGAAATCGTCCGATCGGCCATAATAGTAAACCCCCTGGTTTTCGCCCAATCTTTGCAGGGTGCGGCGGTATTCAGCCAGCTCCTCTTTGATCAGCTGCTCCTTTAGGGAGGCAATCCGGTCCGCATATTCCTGCTCGAATATGCTATAGTTTTCTTCCCTGGTGAGATTGGGATTGTAGCGCCGTGATTCAAGTTGGAATTCATCATACAATTGATTCTCCCGCAATTGAGTCTCCCGCCTGGTCAGATCGGCGTCGCGCAGGCTGCCGCCTTTTAAGATGTGTTCCTCACTCTGATAGCGGGTGGTGACGTCCGCGATGTCCCGCATGATCTGGGTGCTGTCGTTTATGAAATCCTGGCCCAGGTAATAGTCCTTTTCAAAAGCGATCTTGAAATTGCCGTCATTGGTGATCATCACATTTATAAACATGGTCAGCGCACCGCTGAAACAAACCACGGCGATAATAAAGGCTATGACCTTGGTCGTCAGTGACAAGCTAAAGTTTTTCCACCTTGTAGCCAATTCCCCACACCACCTTCAAGTATTTAGGTTCTTTCGGGTTTATCTCGATCTTCTCGCGTATCCGGCGGATATGGACCGCCACCGTATTGTCGGCCCCGTACGCGTCTTCCTGCCATACCTTGGCATAGATCTGGTCGATGGAAAAGACCCGGCCGGCATTGGCCGTCAACAGCCGCAGGATCTTGTACTGCACCGGGGTGAGACGGACTTCCTCGCCGTCCACGGTCACCTGTTTGCTTTCGTCGTCGATCACCAGGCCCCCGGTTTGGTAAACGCTGTCCCGGAACTCCAAACTGCCCAGGGTAGTGTAGCGGCGCAGCTGGGACTTGACCCGGGCGATCAGCTCGAGAGGGTTGAAGGGCTTGGTCATGTAATCGTCGGCGCCCATATTCAACCCCATGATCTTATCGGTGTCTTCCGCTTTGGCCGAGAGCATGATGACCGGGATGCTGGCCTCCTCCCGGATCTTGATGGTGGCCCGCAACCCGTCCATATGCGGCATCATGATGTCCATGATGATCAGGTGCACCGGCTGGGATTCTATTATCTGCAGGGCCTCCAGGCCGTCGCTGGCTTTAAGCACTGTATAGCCTTCGTTCTCCAGGTAGATCCTTATCGCCTCGACTATTTCCCGATCATCATCGCAAACCAGGATATTCATGGTGAACCCCCTCTGTCCGGTAAATTGTTCAAATTGTACCACACCCCCCTGGTCTTTATTTAAAGGTAATGATAGCAGCCAAATCTTAAGGTATACCGGTCCCAAATCTTAAGAAATTCTTACAGCCTTAGGAGTTAAAGATAATTCGAACATTCACAACTGTTGACAGAACATATCCACCTGCATATAATGTGTGTAAGCTCCAAGGAATACCTAAGACAAAAATCCTAAAAGGAGCCGGAAAACAGAAACAAAAAGTCTTTAACCAAGTAAGGATACCAGTAAAGAAATTTACTATATCCGATGAAAAGTAAAAGAAATTGGTTTACGAAAGAAATGACCATACTGAAATTCAAGTTTACCGAAAATTCAGAAATGAAAAGGGAAGTAAACAGAAAAGAATAGAAGTACAGTCAATCCGAAATAAGCCAAAAGTAAGAGAAATTCAAAGGACGAAAGGTAAAAAGAAAGGTTAAAGAAAAGGAAACAAAGTTGGAAGGCAGAAGGTTTAGGAAAGTAAGTCGATAAAGGTTCGTTGGAGCTTAAATATTTTAAGGACGGTCCGCATGGGACCGTCCTTAAAATTATGTCTGCCTGCCGGGCCTGGCGTTTATTTGGGTTAAAGCCGCTGCCCGCGCCGGACTTTATTTCATCAAGTCTTCAATCGAATCGATGGTCACATAGGAAGGCACCACCAAGCCGATGCGGGCGTCTTCAAAGTTGGGGCCCAAATCTTCTACCTTGTCCTTGACAGCGGCCATGTAATCGGCATGGGTGATGGGCAGCCAGGCGGTGAATATGGCATCGCCCTCGCCGGCGGCCAGACCTTCATACATGGCTCCGGCGCCCACCGGTAGCGTATCCACCTTATATCCCATAATATTGTGCAGCACATCGGCCATCACATGGGTTTCAGCCCGGGCGCAGGCCCACTCCACATAGAGCAGGGTGACCTGGCCTTTGTCAAAGGTGGTGGTGGTTTGAGCGGCATCATATCCATCCGGAAGCCAGCTGTTCACCAGTTCCTGGTTTTCCTCTACCCATTGGCGGGCAGCTTCCTCGTCGTTGCCAACCTCTTCCGCCAAGGCCATGGCGGCTCCGATCTGCTTGCCGTCCCATTTGAAATTGTCACATACTTCGTAGACCTCGGGCATGTCCTCTTTTAAGCCCAAGCGTACGATGGTGTTAATGGTTTCCGCTTCCCCGTATGCTTTCTTGGGATCATCAAGGAACTTGAGGTCCCAGCGGGCGAATTTCCAATGGGGAGTCCAGCCGGTAACAACCACCCATTCCTGGGTATCGATGGCCTGCTTCAAGGCCGCCGCCATAGTAGCGTCACTGCCTTCAATTACCTCATAATCAAGTTCATACTGTTCAACAGCAACGTCCGTAGCCTGCATAATGCCGGCTCCCGGGTCAATGCCGATGATCTTGCCTTTGAACTGGTCTTTGGCGCTCTGCTCCCCGGCATCGGGAGTCTCGGCGTTGTTGGCACAGCCGGCCACCGCGAAGACCAGCACCATAGCCACCACCAACAGCAATACCTTTCTCAGTCTCATCCACAAATCCTCCTCTTTTTTATTTGGTTTTTCCTAGGTTCTGGGTGATTCTATCCAGGATAATAGCGATCACCACAATCGCCAATCCCGCTTCAAACCCCATTCCGAATTTAAGCGTCTGGATGGCTCTCCATACCACTCCGCCCAGCCCTTTGGCACCTATCATCGCCGCGATAACAACCATGGATAGGGACAGCATGATACTCTGGTTGATACCGGTCAAAATAGTGGCCCTGGCCAGGGGGAGTTCGATCTTGAACAACATCTGAAAAAAGGTGGAACCAAAAGATCTGCCCAGTTCAACCAGTTCTTCTGGAACCTGCCTTATTCCAAGATCGGTGAGCCTTATCACCGGGGGCATGGCAAAGATGATAGTAGTCAGGACCCCCGGAACGACGCCCAGTCCAAAAAAGGGAATGGCAGGCAGTAAATATACAAAAGCCGGCAGGGTTTGCATGAAATCCAGAACCGGCGCAATAATTCGATGAGCAGTAAGGTTTTTGGCCGACAGGATACCTAACGGAATCCCTATCACCGCACACAACAGAACTGCCGCTATTACCATGGCCAAGGTTTCCATGGTGACCTCCCACAGTTTTACATTGTAGATGTAAAACACGCCCACCAGGGAGAAGAGGGCGATTTTTCGGCCCGCCAGCCTCCAGGCCAGGAGCGCCAACATGATGATGAACAGCTCCGGGGGGATGCTGATCAGCAAGTCTTGCAGCCCTTTTATGAAGCCTTCCATTCGATTGGAGAACGCTTGGGTAGCAATACCCCAATGAGCCTGCAAAAAATCGATGGAATCGTCAACCCACCGGGCCAGGGGCAATCTGGGGATGCTATTCATGGCTGCCCCTCCTCTCGCCAGCCAGGCCGGCGATCACCGATCCCCGCACCAATACCCCTTTTAACCGGTTTTGCTCGTCAACCACTGCCACCGGCACCTTGGTATAGGCCAGGGTGTCCAGCAGATCGGAGAGGATGGTATCCGGTGAAGCAGTAGGCACTTCGGAAATCACAATGCTGTCTAATTCCCTGATACCCGCATCCACCAGAGCCGAGGCGTCTTCAGCCTGGACATATCCCTGCAGGTGCCCAGCCCGGTCGGTAACAAATATAGTAGACAAACCGTGTTTTTCCATAAAGGTAAGGGCCGTCAGGGGTCCGTCTTTGGGCTGAGCTACGGCCCGTGGTTTGACCATCACCGCGGAAGCCGTCAAAGCCCGGGAGCGATTGACGTTCTCAACAAAACGGGCTACATAATCACTGGCGGGGGAAAGCAGTATATCTTCCGGGCTGCCTATCTGGACGATGCGGGCATCCTTCATCAGAGCGATGCGGTCGCCTATTTTAAGCGCTTCATCCAGATCGTGAGTCACAAACAAAATGGTTTTCTGAAGCTTCTGCTGAATATCCAGCAGTTCATCCTGCATATCCTGTCTGATTAAGGGGTCCAGGGCACTAAAAGGTTCATCCATAAGCAGGATATCGGGATCGGTGGCCAGGGCGCGAGCAATTCCCACCCGCTGCTGCATACCCCCGCTGAGGCTGCTGGGATAAGAATCCTCCCAGCCTTTCAGGCCCACCAGTTCCAAAGCCCGGAGAGCTTTTTCGTTACGGTCCGGGCGAGACACGCCTCGTACTTCCAAGCCGTAACCGATGTTTTCCAGAATGGTTCGATGGGGCAGCAGCGCAAAGCGTTGAAAGACCATGGCCATCTTTTCCTGGCGCAATTTCTCCAGGGAGCGCGATGACATATGATTGACATCTTCTCCATCTATCATTATCTTGCCATCCGTGGCTTTGATAAGACGGTTAATGCAGCGCAGCAAGGTCGATTTGCCGCTGCCGGACAGCCCCATGATGACAAAACTTTCGCCTTGCTCCACACAAAAACTGGCCTCTCTGACCCCTACCACCTGTTTGGTTTTTTCCCGTATCTCCTGGTTGCTGCTGCCATTACGCAGCATCTGCATGGCTCTATCTGTATTACTGCCGTAAATCTCGGTTAAATAGTTTACCTCGATCTTTCCCAATAATAACCGTTCCTTCAATTTGACAATCTAGCGCCCCTTAATAGAAGTGCAGCGAAATAATCTGAAACAACGTGTGGAGTGTAGGCAGA
>JAAYJY010000158.1 GCA_012522705.1 Syntrophomonadaceae bacterium
CTCCCTGATATGAAGCCAATTCCGATATGAGGTACTTTACCCCTTGATAGTCCATATGGTTGGTGGGCTCATCCAGGATTATCAGGTCAGGCCGGGACGCCCAGACTCCGGCCAACGCCAGCTTGGTTTTTTCTCCGCCGCTAAGATTCTGCCATCGCTCCCGGGGCCAGTCTTGCACCTTGTCAATGCCCATTTGGCTTACCAGGCGCTGGAATTCACCCAGCGGTTCCCTCTGACCATCCAACTTATTAACATATGACTCTGGTTCTGATCCCGTTTGGCGCAGGTAACCTATACTTATAGGTTCGCGCGCGGTGAGCAGACTGCCTTCATCATACTCCAGACAACCTGCCAGAATATTGGCCAGGGTGGTTTTGCCGGACCCGTTCCGGCCAACCAGGCCGATCCGATCACCCCGGCCAATATCCAGATCTGCGCCAGCCAAAATGACGGTATCTCCAAAGCTCTTTTTAACCTGGCGGCAACTAATCAGCATCAAAACACCTCCAGAAAGTGCGAAAGGTTGTAAGCAACACCTGTTACTTACAACCTGTTGAGGCATAAATACCACCGGCAGTCACCAAACCATGGCGATTTCGGTACTGCACAAGAATGTGAGATTGGTAGTAACAAGCATTCCGGGCATAACAGGACTGCCAGAGATTAATCTCCCTACAGACCTGTATGGCGTTTATTTAGGCCAGAAGTTGCTTGCGCACTGCCTTTCTCCAATTCCTTATAATCTACGCATATATGTTAGCATAAGTCTATGATTTGCCGCAAGAACGTTGGAATATTGTTAACAGAATCGCCGCACGGAAGCAGGGGGACGGTCGAGACCACTGAAAAGGTAAAGAATTGCTCTAGGGGGTATGCATAATATACTAGCGGACGTAAAGCGATAGCGTGGGAGACAGTATATTTATGCATTCCGCATATCGGCAAAATGAAATTTTTCAGTGGTCACGGACGATCCAATCGCTTCATTTGGGGATTTCCAGGGGAAGCAATAGGACTGCCTTAATTTTGCACTGGTATAGGGACTTGCTTGTCTCCTTGCTGCAGTCTGTTTAGACCGGCAAAAAACAATCGCCCTGCTTGCAGGTGCAAGAATTTTCCTGGAAAGCGTATGATTAATTAGAAAGGGGGTTTGATGTATGCGGGGGATCATATCAACAGCCAACCGGGGCCGGCATCACAGGTCAGCAAAATTGTTAGGTCTGCTGCTGGTATTACTTGTTCTGGGCGCGGGCTGCGGCGTCAGGTCATCTTCGGAGTTGTACCAATCAGGGCGAAGCCCCAATGAAGTGCTTTATGACTCAGCTCCCGCGGAAAGCCCGGAGCCCGGATCACTGGGGTATTCCAGCGGGGTGGAACGCAAGACATCTCAAAATGCGGACCTGGAAATGAAGGTTCAGGACGTAGCCGCGGCGGTCGAACAAATCATAGCCCTCAGCAATCAGCAGGGCGGTTATACCATCAACAGCCATGTCTACCGGGATGATGAACGGGTATCCGCCCAGCTGGTGATCAAAGTACCCCAGGCCAATCTGCAGCCGGTAACGGAATCGATAGCCAACCTGGGGGAAGTAACCGACAAGGTCATCACCACCCAGGATGTCACCGAGGAGTACTATGATTCCCAGGCGCGTCTGAAAGTGCTGCAAGCCAAGGAACAACGCCTGCTGGGTCTGATGGACAAGGCGGCCAATATAACCGAGATAATCAGCGTGGAAAACGAGTTGACCAAGACCCGCAGTGAAATCGAAGTGCTGACCGGACGGCTGCAGTATTTGAGCAATATAACCGACTTCAGCCAGATCACTATAAGACTCCAACAAGGCATCCCGGGAACGGTCAAGGCGCCGCAGGGGACTTGGGGCAAGGCCTGGCAAGGTTTTATCGGCAGCATCAATGGGGTTATTAGTTTCACCAGTCAATTGGTGGTGTCTTTCTTCGTGATATTGCCATGGGCAGCCCTCTTGGCAGTTTTAGCCGGACTGGGTTGGTACCTGCGGAGAAGAGCCAGAGGGAATAAGAACAGCAATTAAGCCCGGGGGGATAACGCCCGGGGACGAAGACCAAAGATAAAGTCAGCAGGATATGAAGTCCAAAAACTGAGACCGGCGACGCAGACCAAAGACTAAGTCCAGACATAAAGTTCGGTATATCCAGTCCAGAAGCTGAAACCGGCGGTTAAGGCCCGAGATTGAGTTCAGGCAAAACTCCAGGATGAAGATCGGGATCAAATCAAGATAACCAGACCGGAGGCCGCCACCGGAGATCAGTACTGGAGAATGAGTCCAGGGATTAAACCCAGGCAGGGCCAGGATGGGAATAAATATCCACCCATTATCTGCCCTTTTCCTGGGTTTTGCGGTGTCTGAAATTCAGTGTAATTCGGAGCTTTTAGACAATGTCCCCTCCAAAAAGGCCGAAAATAGCCCTCAATTCCATGTCATCCGTCGAGAAGGCCAATAAAATCGGAATATCGATGCAGCGGCTGTTTGTTCCCTCCGGTATGAATAAGGTATCATCAATATTGAAATACTGTGAAACAGTGACAATATTAAAGAAAACCGGCCATTCTCTAGCTTAATTCCAGCCAGCCAGGCTGGAAACGGGGGACCCAATAATGGGGTGAATCCATTGCATTGGTAGGGCTGCCCACGGCCCGAATCCGACAGCTAACCTCGTAAGCGGCAAAAGGGGGAGAATGGGACTTCTTTTCCTTCTGCACCAACCTGCTCCTTATGCTTGCCATTTGAAGGACTTCCCTCTTTCCTTCGCAATCAGCCTTGTTTTGTGGTCGGTCCGGGCACCCTTTTCGTATGCCCGATGACGGTATGCCCCTACTCCACAGGTTGTTTCAGATTATTTCGCTGCACTTTTATTAAGGGGCGCTAAATTGGCTAATTGAAGGAAGGGTTGTTATTGGGAAAGATCGAGGTAAACAATTTAACCAAGATTTACGGCAGTAATACAGATAGAGCCATGCAGATGCTGCGTAATGGCAGCAGCA
>JAAYJY010000012.1 GCA_012522705.1 Syntrophomonadaceae bacterium
AACTGCCGGGACAGAACGACACCATCTACCAGTATTATAAAGAGGGTGTGGGGATGGTGAAGCAAGAATTCGTTACTACCGACAACGAAATCATAACCTCAACCCTCAAGAAGTATGAGATCAAATAATATTTCTGGATAATAGGGAGAGCAGTACGGCCGCGTATGAGGGGGGATGGCGAGGGCTCGATCAATTACAATCGCGCGATCATCAAGTATAAAAAAGAGGGAGGCTGTCCTATGGATTTAAAGATCGAGGTTACTGAACCAGCGCCCCGGCCAGCCCTGGCAATCCGCACCCGTACCCCCGTCAGTGCTATTAGCTCGGCAATGGGCCAAGCTTTCGGCAAGGTCTACCAGTACATGTTGGAGGTAGGCGCCAAACCTGGAGACTGTGCCGTTGCAGTCTATTACAACATGGATATGAACGATCTCGATGTGGATATGGGATTTGTTTTGGCCGAGCCCGCGCCCGGACGGGAGGATATCCACGCCTTGGAGATCCCGGGGGGCAAACAGGTGACCTGTATGTACCAAGGACCTTACGACCAGATGGAAGCAGTCTACACGGCCATTACTGAATGGATGGCAGCCAACGGCTCCACCCCCACCGGCCATGCTTATGAATTTTACTATAATGATCCCAGCCAGGTACCGCCCAGCGAGCTTCTGACCATGATTATGTTCCCGATTCAAGGCTAAGGTTGTCTTTAGAGCGGCTGCTCAAGTGGCCGCCGCTTTGTTATGAAGTCATTTCGGGCAGATCATCATAACTCTTGATCAAAATCCCGGTGTTCAAAATCTGCTGTCCGTTCTGACGGGAGGCTTCAACATTCCTGAGCAACCCCTGATAGGCCATTTCCACCGCCTGCTGGTAGTTTAATATCTGGCCGTTGTTCAGCACGAAGCGGGTATAGTTATCCGTCTGGTGGCGCCTGACTGCAACCACTTCCAGTTGTTCCATCATCCATTCCTCCTGGTTGCTAGTATTTCAGAAAAGTTGTATCAATATGACAATCCAGTGGCTCTGCTTTATGACTTGGATGGGGTACAATATATCATAGAAAATTCTAAGTTTGTGAATGGGCCATTGGGGGAATCGAATATGTCGATATGGATGAAGCTATTAGCCGGCTTTTTCGTAATATGTCTCTTGGGATTTGTCTACTGCATATACAGGCTGAGCTTGTATTCGCCCAAGCCAAAGCCGGCCGAGAAGCAAGCAGAGGTTAATCCACAAACATGGGCTCAACAAAAACAACTGGTAGGTGGCGAAATCGAGAGGTTTCTAGACAAGATCAGTCTTCCCTGTTTTTTACTCGAGCCCAGGGTCTACAATCAACAACTGGAACTATTGAGGTTTCCGAATATCAAAAGGTTCGGGGATTGGCGTTATGAATCCAATGAGGAATTCATATTGAGTTCCCTGCAAAGCCCGTTAAATGCATTTTTGCAGTCACTCAAGCAAAAAGGTTGTTCTTTGCAAGGCTTGGAAGAGGACTTTCTCCAGGAATTCGTTCATCAAGTAGCAATGAGAAATTATAAAGACCAATTAGATCGGTTTGGAGATTTTTTAAGAGACGAACAGGATTTCCAATCGGCATGCCTTAGCTTTTTGGATATCCTGGCTATTAACGAGGACCATTTATCGAAAACATACTTATTAGGAAGCCTGGCTAATTATTACAAGGAACCGATGATCTTTAAGACGACCACCGGCAGCAATGAAGATTTCAACCGGTCTGTCGGGATACTGGACTTCCTGCAGAAGTATTTTCTCATAAAAGGAATCACTGACACCTACATGCCAATCAAGGCGTTAAGTGATAAATTAGAGGAAACATATCGTCATTACCAGTCCCAACATCAATTAGAAACGTGAGGCGATCTGGTGTCAACATATCAATCCGGGCCGCCGGGCGCATTTTTGTTTAAATAAGAGATTGGTGTTTTTCAATGGTAAAGCCAGTATTGCCTCAGTGAGGTGTCCTAATAACAGTAGCAGACTCAGTAGCCGGCTCGTTCTTGTCAGCCTTCGGATTCTCTTATATAATGGTTGATGCCAAAGAAGCTGTTTGATAATCCCTTGATACCAATTCATGCCGATGTGGCTCAGTGGCAGAGCAGCTGATTCGTAATCAGCAGGTCGGCGGTTCAAATCCGCCCATCGGCTCCATAAAAAACAAGTAACCGCGCAGGTTGGCGCGGTTTTGCTTTTTGAAGGTTTTACCTGGTTCATATTCTCGTCGCCAAATCGTCGCCCCAGGCTTTTTAACAGGCGTATAATGGACTATGCTTCTTCTGCCCCTGTTACAGAGTGATAAAATGAGCTTTCTTTTCGGTTCTTAAAAAATCGGCCCTGGTCTTACTTATATTGCGGACATCTTTACGGTCGCACTCATATTTTTTGGTGCGCCGCTGCAAGGCGGCCTCAGTACCATAGAAAAAACGGGTCCGCTTGTAACCATCCCGATAAAAATCGAATTGCCAGTATTGTTTCATGCTATCCAACCTCCTGGCGCTAGCTTGATCCTCTTTATCCGAACTGAACAAAACTAAATGCAACCAAACCGGGCAAAAACGAAAACGGGTTTGCGCTAAATGTTGCTATTTGGTACATACTATGATTTTACAAACTGTTATAATGATAAACAAGTGGTTTATATAGATTTTTTCGATTTATTTGGGGTGTGAAGAGATGTCCAATCCTTTATCATATTCACCGGAGGAGATCGGCAAGATATTGAAGATTTCCAAGGGCACCGTTTATGAACTTATCAAAAGGGGAGAGATCCCGTCCTATCGCGTCGGTAAAAAAATACGCATCAGCCAGACCGATCTGCAGGTATATATGCGTGCGGACGAGGTTCCCATGAAGTCAAGCAGCACCGCCAATATCCAGCCGTCGTTGGAGAAAATGATCATAGAAAATCAGGGACTGATCATCTGCGGTCAGGACATCATCCTAGATTTGCTGACCCGTTATTTGGAGAAAGTTAATCCCCTGCTCAGATCGCTGCGGTCTTATGTGGGAAGCGTCGATGGTCTCCTGGCCCTGTACAAGGGGACAGCCAGTATTACCGCTACACACCTGTGGGATGGCGAAACGGGGGAATACAACATTCCCTATGTGCGAAGGTTGCTGCCCGGCCAACGGGCAGTTATCATCAACCTGGTTTATCGGACCTTGGGTTTCTATGTTGCGCCTGGTAACCCAAGCGGTATTTATGATTGGCCTGATCTGCTCAAACCCGGGATAAGGCTGATTAATCGTGATAAAGGTTCCGGGACCAGGGTCATGTTGGATGAGCAGCTGCGCAACCGGAATATCGATGCCCGGGATATCAGAGGCTACGACAGCGAGGAAATGAGCCATGTGGCGGTGGCCAGCGCGGTAGCGCGGGGCTTGGCCGATGTGGGGCTAGGTACCGAAAAGGCTTCATCGCAAGTGACTGAGGTGGAGTTTATCCCTCTCACCAAGGAACGATATGATCTGGTCTTTTACAAAAATGATTTGGCCAAATCCAATTTCCAAACGGTGTTGTCGGTTTTACGGTCGCCTGAGTTCAGGGATGAAGTACATGGAATGGGTGGTTATGATACTTCCAGGATGGGTGAAGTCATGGGAGAATTGTAGCTATGACTGGACAAACAGTGACATAGGCAAACAGCAAAAACCTCTTATCAGTGCTCATTCCTGAGGGGGGTTTTTCAGTCACCCTGCATAAAAACAACCGCAATTATTACGCATGCTAACGTACCTGCATTTATGTCGGGGCGTAGTTTGATAAAATTATGATCTTGTGACAATTTCGATTGTTTCCGTCTGGTAACACCGAAAACCGTGACAATAAGATGTTAAGTTATGATAAGATTAGCTTTGGAAAAGCGGAGGTGAAGCGCATGGCTGAACACCCTGGGGAATTGGAAGCTGAGGTTTCCAGGCTTCAAAAGAGAATGGCCCTGCTCGAACAGGAAAACAGTGATTTGAGAGCCATCAGCGAAGAGTGCACAAAGGCCTTTTTGGATGGCGAAACGGTTCTGGCTATTTCGCGCTTCAAGGATAGCGTATTTGTTTATATGAACGAGGTTGCCCTGAGAATCCTGGACTACCATTGGGATGAAGTGATAGGTAAGAGTGCCTGGGATCTCAATATGTGGGTGGATTTTGGGGAAAGGGAAGTAGTACTTAATGAATTCAGCAGGCGGGGTTATGCTCATAATGTTGAATGTCGCTTCCGCAAGAAAAAAGGCGGTTATGTGGTAGTTTTAGCTTCTACTAGCATCATAACCGTAGATGGTGTGAAGTACATGGTGCTGGCAGGCAAGGATATCAGCGATAGTAAATCGATATAAGTGATGTTTCCCTAGGTGTATCCGGGGATTTTTTATGCCCACTCCAGATACAAGGGCAACGGGAGTCATAAATGGGGTTTTGGGGAAGAACCTTTGCTATAATGTACCCAACCGGTTGATTGCCGAG
>JAAYJY010000013.1 GCA_012522705.1 Syntrophomonadaceae bacterium
AAACTCTTCTGCTGCGATTTCATTGTAGTTTGACTGCTTCAGCACCTGAAATGCATAGGTAAGCATATAATATATATTTTTGATGAGAATACCCTTGTCGCTAAACATCGAATACGCCACGCAGAATGTTTCCCCAACGATGCAGATTTCTTGGTTCATCGAACCAATACTCGCTCAGCATTGGTAAGATATCATATTCTACCACCTGTATCATCCACTCATCGGTGCATTCTTCCTGAGCGCAGAAATAGCTGTGGCCAATACAGAAACCACTGCCAAGAGAACTGTCGGCCGTAATCTCTTTATTTAGCTCTTGGATGCGTTCAATCAGTGCGTTGAGTGTTTCGTCATCAAAGCCTTCCTGATATGCCTTAAAACCAGCAGAATTGAAGCCAGGCTCCATTTCATAGAAGCTGAAGCGGCGGCGCAAGGCATAGTCGATCATTGCCAGGCTGCGGTCGGCCGTGTTCATCATACCGATAATGTAAACGTTCTGCGGAACCGTAAACGGCATCCCGTTGTAGGCAAGCGTAGCCTTTGCCCCACGATATTCCTTTTCGATCAGCATCAGCAGTTCACCAAATATCTTGCTTACATTGCCCCGATTGATCTCATCGATAATGAAGAAGAACTCCTTATCGGGCGTATTAGCGGCCTTCTGACAGAAGCGATAGAAAACGCCGTTCTGCAGTTCAAATCCCTCGCCCTGGGGCTTATACCCCATAATGAAATCTTCGTAGGAGTAGCTCTGGTGAAATTGGATGAACTCAATTCGGCCGTCATCCTTTTCTCCCATAACAGAATAAGCCAAACGCCTTGCCGCAAAGGTTTTGCCCACACCCGGAGCCCCCTGCAAAATCAGGTTCTTTTTGTTTCTTAAAAGAGACACCAGGGTATCATAACGATCGCCGGTCATATATACTTCTTGCAAGAATTCATCTTTGGAATACGCGTCGAAGTCAGGGTCAATTTTTTCGTTCGTGTATAAGGGTATCTTGGAAAGGTCAACCTGGTCCAATGCTTTACTCAGCTCATCGCGCAGCTTCCAAATATAAACACCTTCTGTTTTTTTCTCTGCATACTTCCCTAAATATAAAATAGGCCACCATTTTGAGTTATCTGTATCCGTTTTCATTAAAGGACATCCGGTTGCCTTTGCAACTCGTTGTGCGAGAGAGGATGACCCAACGTTATAGAAATTATTTGTATCACCATATTTAACTGCCAGTTGTTTGCAGGTCGCCGCACCGCCATAGTCTTTCATTCGCTTCATAATTTTTAGACTATCCATGATAAAAACAGCTTCGTCGGCAAGTAGCTGCAACCAGTGATGAGTAGAAATATTCGGGCTATAATCGTCCGGAAACCATTTATTCTTAGAATAATGCCGGCTTATATAGAAGCCCACATCAATCGTCAATGTCTTTAATGCTTTATCAGCATAACAACTGTCAGTCAAAACCGACTGCAGCAGTTGCACCAATTCTGTATCCTTTGCCAATTGCCCGCAGATATCATCGTAGAGCTTCAACCACCCTGTTAAATTTGCCGAGGAAGAACCTTTCTTAGGAACATAATCGCTTTCCAACTCCTTGGCGACAGCACGGCACTCTGAATACTTGTAGATATAATACTTGTCCGGATAGCGAAGCCATAAATATGTGCTGATGGAGTTTGAGTTTTGATAGTGCTGTTTCCATGTACCATCATCATATTTTACCCGCAGCGTTTCCGCATCGGACTGGAATTTCTGAATACGTTCCGTAAAACTCCTGGATTCATCAAAAAGGCTAATGAACATCGCCCGGGTGGCTTCTGCATCGGCTTCAGCAAACGCTCTTATCATAGCCCTTGGAAAGTTGTTCATGGAGGCCAGCAGATTGGTTGTCTTATCAGTGGCTTTCCAGAACATACTTAAGAAATCCGGCGCATTAATATCCCAATGCTCTTGAAAATGCTTGAGAGCCTCCCATTTATATTTTTCGTTTTCCCATTGTTGAGAGACAAAATCCCTTTTATAGTCGGCAAGGACAGCCTTCAGTTTTTCGGTATTTATCATCTTTTACTCCTCCTGTCCCCTTCGTGGTTGCACAATTCTTTTCTCTTTTGGTTTGTAAACATCGTTTTCATTAATTCTACTATAAGTTTCCTGCTTCCTTACCCAATGAATCCCAACAAAGCAAAGGAACAAATGAAATCGTCTATCCCGTCCTTCGATAGGAAGGGCGTAATAGACGATAAAATCGAAGTCGTTCCCGTTCCCCTGGTGTTTAACTGATCGACTTGGGGACCGGCACCAAGTTATCCAGAAATCATCATCCATGATGTTGGGATAGGTGAGCCCGATGCTGGCACCTTGCTTTCCGGACTGATATCCCTGGAGAACGATGCTTCATCAATATCAAACCCAAACGCCAACGCCGCCGCCCCCTCGACCTTGAAAATCCCATACAGTTTACCGTCATGTATACTTTCGAGCTCAATATATCGGATACGAGGCGACGATGATGTTCTTGCAGGGTACCTGCCGGCCCTCCTTATTTCCCCTTATATTCGGGTTTGCGCTTCTCCAGGAAGGCAGTCATGCCTTCTTTTTGGTCCTCGGTGGAAAACAGCCCCGACCAAGTCTTGATCTCATATTTCAGACCTGAATCCAGATCGACACCCTCCCCGTAGTTCACACAACCCTTGATCGCTTTCATGGCCAGCGGCGCTTTGGCAGCCAGGCCGGCCGCTAATTGACGGGCTTCTTCCATCAACTGCTCCTTGGGCGCCACCGCATTGACCAGCCCGATCCTCAAGGCGGTGTCGGCATCGATGTTCTTGCCGGTCATCACCAGGTACCGGGCCCATCCGGAACCTACGATGCGAGGCAGGCGCTGGGTTCCTCCCCCGCCGGGGATGATGCCCAGATTTATCTCCGGCTGCCCCAACATGCTGCCTTCGGCCGCAATCCGTATATCGCAGGCCAGGGCCAGTTCGCATCCCCCGCCCAGGGCCAACCCGCCGATAGCGGCGATTACCGGCCGGTCCAGCTGGTATATCTTATCGAAAGCAGTTTTACATTTGTCCAGGAATCTCTCCGCCTGCATCGTGTCCATGCTCGACATGGCTTGTATGTCGGCCCCGGCCGCGAAAACCTTGCTCCCCCCGGTCACAATGACCGCCCTGATATCCGCATCAGCGATGATGGCATCCATGACCTGGTCCAGCTCGGTGATCAACTCAGCATCGATAGCATTGTAGGTCTTGGGCCTGTTCAGGGTGATTGTGGCAATCCCGTCTTCCTTGGCAAATAACAATGTCTTGAAGTCCACCAGTCATTCCCCCTTTTTTATTATAGGTCCCCGGTCATTCTGTTGGCTGGGCCATCAGCCCTGCCAATCCTAGCACCAAATTCCAATCTCTGGATTCATTGTCGGCAATATGAAGGGGGCTGTCAACAATATCAAGACGTTGGGGAGTTGGACATTCAGGTGAAGAGTCCTTATCCCGCCCGGCAATAACTTGGGGACAGTCCCCAAGTTATTGGGCAAGAAAACCTCGCGAAAAGCCGTGTTTTGGGCTATATTGAGGGGGAGAAAGTTGCGGCGGCGTTATTGGAAATGGGGATTAAATATATGAAATCGGAACAGGAATACAGGGACAGTATCAGACAGATGCAAACGGTGGTTTGGTGATGCGCCAGCTCAACAACATCGGCTACTTTAAGGAGCGGGCCAAAAAAATGGCCGGGATAAAATAAAGCCAGGGGTTGGAAGTATTTGATGAAACGAATAGAATTTATCGGCGGGTCGGGTATCGGCAAATCAACCCTTTACCGGGAGGTTGTGAGACATAAGAAGCGCCAGGATCCTTGGATGACAGCAGCAGAGGCAAGGGGATACCTGGCCAAAACCATAGAGGTCGATAAAGCTGCCCTGAGATTGGCGCAATTATATTTAAAAACCAATATACCAATAACCAAACGACTGCGGGGATATCTGACCTCAAAAATATTATCCCGATATAGCCGAGACATTTTTGATTCAGTACACGAAAAGTACCTGGATGTGGCGGATGCATTTTTGGGGCCTTTGTATGAATACGGCGAGATCAATTCGGTAAGAAAGCTCTCATTGTATGCCCATTACTACAATCAATCTCTCCTCCAAATTATGCTGCTGGATTATTATAAGCTGAACGAAGTGGTCGTTTTTGATGATGGTTTAATTCACAATACCCCTGGTTTTAGCGAGGAGGACCGATTTCGAGCCATCTTGGCGAACCACGCCAACAATGGCACCAGCGTGATCCCCACCGGCATCGTTTATTGTATTATGAACGAAAAAAGCTATCTGGAACGGCGCAAAGGCAAGATACGGCAAGGGAGAGGCACGGCCAGAGAACGGACTTTAAATGATGAGCAACTCGAAAGATCATGTCACCAATTTTTAAAATCGTCCCATGGCAAGATCAGTTTGTTGCGAAAGTACGGCATACCGGGGCTGGAGATCGATATGGACGATCCCATTAAAGAAAACGCCCAAACAGTCTATGAGTATATCGATGACCTATCGAGAGGGCGGTGCTCCTGATCGCCTCAACGAGGTGCATGTTTTGATCAGGAGGGGCAGGGACGTTTGTTGGGCCCGCCCTGCTTACCGCCTGCTCTTGTTTGCCTCAGCACACCTGCTCGTTTGGTCCATCTCTTAATTCATAATCAGAGAATGCTGCTAATGCCCCGCCGGAGGTTTTCCATAATAAATTGTAAATTCCTGCTGCATATTACAGGAATAAGGAAATATGTGGAGAAATAATAGCCGGGGGTGGTAATACGATGCGCAACAATAATCCATCAATTCTGACTCTGGCAGCCTTGTTCCTGATCATATTCGCGGATGGCAAAGGGTGGCTGGGTTCGGATTCAGCGATAATGCCAATATCGGACGTGAATCCTTCCGCCAACGTACCAATAAACCTTCCCACAGTGGCTTTGCCCAACCAAACGCTGGATTTGACGCCCCTTGAGCTGCCTCCTAATGGGGCTGTCCATTATTATGTGACATCAGAGCCCATCGCTCCGTTTAGCATCTCAACCGAAGCAGGACAGAACTATTACGCCAAACTCGTGGATGTCAATACTGAGCAGCCAGTTGTCACCATATTCGTCCGAGGCGGTCAGCCCGTCAGCATCACAGTACCCCTTGGCAATTATGAGTTCCGCTATGCGAGCGGAACCCAATGGTATGGAGAAGACCAATTGTTCGGCCCGGGAACGACTTGCCAGAAGGCTGCAAAGAGATTCGACTTCTACCTGGATGGTAACAGGATAATAGGGCACACTGTGCAGCTCATCAAGCAGGTCGACGGTAATTTGCCCACGACCCCGATTGCCCGGAGTAGTTTCTAGGCAAGGAATTCTTCATGAGCTTGGGCCCTCCGTTCCTTATCTCCGGTAATGCTTAGCGAAATGCCTTACCGGTGGTCTTGGCCACGAGTCGGCAAAATGCGTCCCATTGCTCAGGATAGTTGTTGTCACCGTATTTATGGATTGTCTTTTTATCAGTCATTAAATCCACGGTCCACTGGGTTCCGCCGCATACACCGGGATTTCTATATCTAGCCTTCCACTTCAAAATGTCCAAGCCCTTTAGCTGTTCACGGAATTTTTGAGCTGTAGCCTGCCTGATGTTTTTACGAGATACCGATTCTATCTCGTGTGGCTCATGTTGCCAGGTTACATGCAATTCCTTCAAATCGATAACAACCGAATAATACCCTCCAAAGTATCCTCCAACCGAGGCCTTCAAAACCGTAATCTTATCGTAAGCACCGTCGATAGATTGCTGGCGATTCCACTCATACCCGCATTTTTGGCATGAATATTCCGGTTGCCCCTCCGAGATCACGCATCCACCTAATCTCACCTTACCTGCTCTCTCTTGTTCGAAAAGCTCCATGCCCGGATAACCATATACGATTGGAATCGAGTCTTTTGATCCACATACAGGACAGATTCTGAAATTAACCACCGTTTCCGCACCCC
>JAAYJY010000159.1 GCA_012522705.1 Syntrophomonadaceae bacterium
CCAGCTCTCCCTCCAGTCTGAACACCGCAAATTTGTTGGGCACCACCCTTATCGACCACCCTGGCGAGCCCGGTGCGGAACCATCCTCGCGGACCGCCATGATCTCTGGAGGCGTATTGGCTTCATGCCCTTCACAGAAGGGACAGAACAATTTGTTTCCCACCGCATCTATGCCTCTCCTCTTAATCGGAAAATCCCGGGGTTTCAAGGCCGATTCAGGAGCCAAGGCTACCCAGTTGTTTTTCAGCAAATCCCTTCTGATCTCAGCCATCCAAGCTCCTCCTGTTGGTAGGTACTGGTTCTAAATATTAATAATAACTCATATTGGTGACTACCTCAAAATAACTAACGGTAAATTATATTCCTGGGCTTTTTTATTTTGCCTATGTTTAATTTTGAATTTAAGGTTCTCCCATCATGCCTATGAACCATCCTATCCACGGTCTCCGACGTAAAATCAAAAAACCCCGTCAGCCACTAATTTGACGGGGTTTTAATCTCTTGTCTCAAATGTTCCTTTTACTTTAGCCGGCCGTTTTCTTACTAACGCCTGCCTATCATGCCTTGCCCGCTTCCAAGCCTATTTCCCGGATCAGTTTGCTGACCGCGCTTTTCTCTATCCGCGATACATATGATCGGGAAATGCCTAATTTGTGAGCAATGTCGCGCTGGGTTTCCTTTAGACCGTTGCAGAGACCATAACGCATCTCGACTACTTCGCGCTCACGGACTGATAAGGCATCTAGTTTGTCTTTGATCTGCTCACCCTGCATGCGGGCCTCGATGATCTCTAAAATCTCATTGTTAGAGGTAAGTACATCCATCAGGGAAATCTCATTGCCTTCCTTGTCGGTCCCAATAGGGTCATAGATGGATGTCTCCTGGCGTAGCTTCTTGATGTTGCGCAGGTGCATAAGGACCTCATTTTCAATGCAACGGGCTGAATAGGTGGCCAGTTTCACGCCGCGTTCATGGTTGAAGGTCTTAATCGCCTTTATCAGGCCGATGGTCCCAATCGAAATTAAATCCTCCATGTCTTCGCCGCTGCTCTCATATTTCCTGACAACATGGGCTACCAGCCTTAGATTGTGTTCGATCAGTTTGTTTCTGGCTTCCATATTGCCCTGCTGAAGCTGGTCCAAGTATGCTTTTTCCTCATTAGCCGGCAATGCTTGGGGAAAGACCTGGTTGCTGAGGTAACCGAACAACAAAAGGGTGCCGTTGACGACCGCAGTCAATGCCAAGGCCCAACAAAGGATGCTCAAAAACTAACACCTCCATAATTTTCAGCGCCTTATACTATATGAGAGGGGTACGGGAAAAGTGTCGAAATATTGAAGGTAATTGGTGGGTTTTTCAGCCGCTATTCTGCCCAAGGCGTTTTATGCTGCTTTCCGTCCCCACCCTTTCATGGGGATTAAGAGATCTACCCAAAATGATCGGTAACGATGACCATGGCCGTTGGACGAGGTCCATAAATCACTGGAGCTGTAATTTGACCGAATGGCCCGGATTCAGAAGGCGGCCCCTGCTATCTAAACAGAACCAGCAGAGCAGCAGGAAATCCGTATGATATGGAGAATAATTCGGGTAAGGAGGGATTTAAAGATGGAACAAGAACCTTTTCGTATGTATATGCGGGATGTTGCCCACAGCGCCTATAGCGAGGCGATCACCGGGGCCGGACAGTTTCTGGCCTGGTATCGGGAATATCGCGAACCGGCCGAAATAGAAAAAGGCTACAGTGAATTGGACTGGGTCCTGACCGAAAAAGCCCTGTTGCGCATCCAGGTTTCTCCTTCCTCCATAGAAATCAGCACATTTCTACTCAGCAAATTGATCCGGGTCACCCGTAATTACAAAATCGTCCAGAAACAGGATCATTATGAGCATGTTCTCAACCGGGTAGTGGCCAAGTTCAATAACGGCGAGGCGTGCGAGATGATGCGCCCCTTGGAGGATATCATCAACAAGGAACAGACCAGCGGGTTCAGTCATTTGGTCTCCTTGCTGGGATAGGCATACGGCTGATTCACCGTACAAATTCAGGTTAAGCCGGTGGGTATTCATAATGGCGTCATAAAATCCGCCGGTCAGACACGGTCGGATTTTTGCATACAATCAGCCGGCCTTGCGCAGGTATTGAGCCATCTTGGCATGAAATAGGGTATGATCTCCGGCAGCATCTTAGGCATCAGCACCCATCAATATCTGATAGGCGGTGTAACCGGCTTAATCCTGGCTTAAAATGGTTTAGATCAGTAATACTGTAATATGCCCTGGCTGATGTCACGGAATATCGGCGCACAATTCTTCGCCCCGGAACTGCCCTCTTCGACCATCACCACTATCGCCCAGCGAGGTTTGTCTGCAGGCAGATAGCCGGCAAACCAAGTATTCAAGGCTTCCTCATCTTCGCTTGTCATTTGGCCGGTTTGGCTGGTGGCAGTTTTGCCAGCCACCCGAGTTTCGGGGATGGCAGCCGCTCGGCCTGTGCCATTCTCCACTACCTGCTCCATCAGTAAGCGCAATTGGGCGGCTGTCGATGGGGAAATGACCTGTATTCTCTCTCCACCAGGTACCGGGGTGCGATGCCCATCCTGGTCCAGGGTATACTTGACCAAGGAAGGAGCAGCCCAGACCCCATCATCGGCAACCGTGGCCAACAACGAAGCAATCTGAAGGGGTGTCACCATCACCCCCTGCTGCCCCAACGAAGCATTGCCCATAGCCGCTGCCCCCCCGTCGATCTTGACGTAGGAACCGGGGGCGATGCTTTCGTAACCAAGCAGGGTCTCATCAATAAAATGCACCTTATCCACGTAATACAGCAGCCTGGTCCGGCCCAGGCGAAGACCCACCTCGATGAATGATGGGTTGCAGGAACGGGCGAAAGCTTCCTCGAAGCGCAATAGACCATGACCTTCTTTTTTTAAGCAGGATATAGCCACCTGATCATTAAAGACATATTGGCCCGAGCAGTTGTACTGGTCATCAAAATCTACCAGTCCTTCCTCCAGAGCGGCTGCGGTAAGCAATACCTTGAATAGGGAACCGGGATAGTAACTGCTCAAGGCACGATTGGTGAGAGGACTGCGGCCGTCGAAAACGATCGCCTCATCCACACTGTAGGGGTCAAAAGCGGGGCGACTGACCATGGCCAATATCTCCTTGCTATGGGTGTCGATTACCACTGCCGCACCCCTTTCGGCCCGGTAGTCCATCGCTTTCTCGGCTACTTCCTGGATACGGCGATCTATAGTAAGCACTACAGCGCCGCGTTCTTCCCCACTCGCTTGTAACTTGCCGGTCAGACCCGGAATGGCCCGGCCGCGTGCATCTACCACGGAAACCATTTGCGGCGCCCCGACCGCGCCCCGCAAAACGTAGTCATAGCTCTTTTCGATCCCCGACTTGCCCGCTCCCTCCTGGCTGCGGTCGGTGTACCCTAGTACATGGGCGCAAAAGCCTTCATGTCCGTAACGCTCATTGAAAGGGGCCAAAACCAGGCCCGGCAGAGCAGCTTCGGTCAGATGCTGTATTTCGGCCTGCTCAAGTCCCTGCTTGATCATGACAAAATGGGATTGCGGCAACGCCGCCTGAACGATGGCCTTGACATTTTCTCCGCTCAGACCGGTTGCCACAGCCGCCATCGACGCCGCCAACTGTTTGTAGTACTCAGTTTCAGTCAGGCCGGGGGCCTCCTTTTGCCGGGCCTCGATATCGCGCTTGACTAAATCAGGGGACAAAAACAGAGCGGTAGAGGTATTGGTATTGGTGAGCGGTTGACGGTTGCGGTCCAGTATGTCGCCGCGCTGCTGTTCCCGCAGCTCTATCCTCTGGCTGCGCATGACGGTTGCCGCGAGGCTGATTTCCTCCCCTCTTATGACCTGGAAATAAAAAATCCTGCCCCATAAGGCCGTGAACAAAGACAGGATCAGGCCCATAAACAGGAATAATCTCTGATAATTCAAACTTTAAACCCCCGCAGCTTTTATAGTTATCTTGCTGCGCCGCGGTCTATATTATGCTTCAGCAGCCATCACATCTATTGGAAATGGCAGGTTGTTGAGAATCTCCATCATTTCCTCCCAGGTATCCCTGGTAACCCTAATGACTACCCGGCCGCTGCTATTGTCAAGGGTGGAGACTATGCCAAGATTATCATAGGCTTCCACTATCTTATTCAGCATGTCAATCTTCTCCGGTTCCACCCGGGCGTATATTTCATCAGGCATCTAACTCAACCTTTCCGGCGTATTAGGCTGTATTCTGGCAGGGGCCGATCATAAGAAAAGAATACCCTTTGCAGAGGATGGCGAGCTCGATCCAGTAGTTGACCTTCGGCATCAAATAATTCCTGCAGGTCAAGGGTTATCAGCTCGCCGCCCGGCAAGAGCAGCTGCAAATGCTCTCCCGGTCCGAAGTTGGCTCTTTGTTCAACCTCCACCCATCCGCGGTAATGATCATAGCCTTTTACCACCCCACAGAAGTCAGTCCTCCCGAAAACCCCGGTTTTATGGATATCCATGATCTGGGGTGATTCCCCGGCGATGAACCCATCCGTAAAGGGGCGGGTAGCCACGGTGTGCAGTTCCCGCATCCAGGCTTCTATCTCCCAGCCGGTATACGGTTGACGGCTTTCCAAATAGCGGTCGATGGCCTGGCGGTAGACCCGGGCCACGGTTGCTGCGTAAAGGGGGCTCTTCATCCGGCCTTCCACCTTGAAGGCATCGACGCCGGCTTCTATCAACCCGGGCAGATGCCGCAACAAGCATAAGTCGCGCGAATTGAAGATGTAGGTGCCATGTTCGTCTTCTTCAACCGGGTAGTACTGACCTGGCCTCTTTTCTTCCACCACCTGATAGGAATACCGGCAGGGGTGGGCACAGGCACCTTGATTGGCGCTTCTGCCGGTCATGTAGTGGGAGAGGAGGCAACGGCCCGAATAGGATACGCACATGGCTCCGTGAACGAAAACCTCCAATTCCACCTCTACCTGGCTTTTGATCCGAATTATTTCTTCCAGGCTGAGCTCCCGGGCCAAAACGATACGGGCAGCTCCCATATCCCGGTAAAAAGCGGCGGATTCATAGTTGCTGACGTTGGCTTGGGTGCTGACTGTAATCGGAATTTCCGGGCAATAAACCCTGGCAAGCCTGAAGATACCCGGATCAGACACGATCAGTCCATCTACCCCCAAGCTGTCCAGTTCTTCCAAAAAAGGCGGGAGAGGACCGATGTCCCGGTTATGAGCCAGAATGTTTACGGTCACGTATATTTTTTTCCCCAGACGATGTGATTCCCCGACAGCGGCAACCAATTCATCCCTGCTTAGGTTGCCGGCATAAGCGCGCAGGCTGAATTCCTTACCTCCCGCATAGACTGAGTCGGCCCCGAAGAGTAAAGCGGTAGTCAATTTCTCTCCATCTCCGGCCGGTAAAACCAATTCCGGTCCGGGCATCATGTCACCCCATTTGCGGCCTGGTTACAGACCATAGCGGGCCTTGGCAGCCAGGTGTTCATTGTAAGTAACTGAAAATTGATGACTGCCGTCACCCCTGGCCACGTAGTACATATAGTCATTCGTTTCCGGAGCGAGGGCGGCAGCGATGGACTCCCGGCCGGGAGAAGCGATGGGTCCGGCCGGCAAACCGCGGTGCTTGTAAGTATTATAAGGGGAATCAACCTCCAGGTCTTTGTAGGTAAGGATTTCGCGATGTTCACCCAGGCTGTAGATTACGGTGGCGTCTATCTGCAGCGGCATTCCCGTCTGAAGGCGATTGTATATGACCCCCGCGATCCTCTTTCTCTCATCCGGGATCCGAGCCTCTCTTTCGATCAGCGAAGCGACGATCACCGCTTCCTGGATGCTGATATCCTTCCCCTTGGCCTGAGCGGCGAATTCCTGGTCCCAAACCGTAGAGAAACGGTTCAGCATCATAGCCAAAACCTCCCCGGCGGTGCTAACTTCATCGATCCGGTAAGTATCTGGGTAGAGGAATCCTTCCAAACGCCTTTCCGGGGACAATTCAGCTTTAGGCAGGAAAACATAATCTCCAACCTGCGCCAGAGCTTCCTGCCACTGCGGCGGCGTACATAGCTCCGCTTGGCATAGAAGCTCCCCGACCTGTTCAACGGTAAAGCCTTCGGGTATGGTCAGGGACCTGCTCTTCACTTTCCCCTCAGCGATCAAGGCCGCCAATTGGGGCAGTGACATGCTGCGGTTGAACTCATAAAGCCCTGCCTGGAGCTGTTTATCCAATCCCTGCGAACGGCAATAAGCAAGAAACACCTGCTCATTACGTATCAAACCATTGTCGGCCAGCAGCACGGCTACCCCACCAGCCGTGCTGTTTTCCGGCAAGCGCACCTCCACCAGGCTGGAATCGGCAGGATTAACCGGCTGCATCTGCAGTCTCAGCAACTGATAGCCTGACACGCCCAAGGCCGCCAATAACAGGACCAACACAAAAAGGAAAGTCTTAGGCTTGGCTGTTTTCATTTCGGTCTCAATCATCTCAACGCACCTTTGTCAAACAACTCCTTCCGGCCTGAACCGAGGGCTGTTTGTTGAATATTACAACAGGGTGAGCGGGCTTCTATGGCTGGATAGTGGGACGGTTCAGCGGCCTCTCGTCTTCTTCATCCCCATCTCCATTCCCCCGGTTATGATCAGGAGAAGGTTTGCGCGGCTGGGCTGGCCCGCTCGGCTTGTCTTCATCCCCTTCCACCGGTTTTTCCGGCATGGCGGGCACAATGTCCGGCCCTTTCAGTATCAGCCGATTCAAGGGTCTATAGGTGTCGGTGTCCAACTGCTCGCTCCTGATCACTGTTCCGTCCTGGTCGTAGAAGGTGCGGAAGGACCTTACTACGTAGCCCAGCTGGCCTTTGTTGTTGACTACCTCCTGGCCCGGAACCAGCGCGTCGTCAAGCTCGGTTACGGTCTCAAAATCCAAAGTCCGATCTACTATGCTGGAGATTTCGATACGCTTCTTAAATTCAGTATTCCCATAGATATTCACCAGCAACTGACCCCCCGAGGTGACCGAGCGAATATAGACGGGCCGGTCGGTATTGTTGCGGAACTTAAGGTCCTGCAGTCCCCAAGCCACGGTGGCGTCACGTCCCACCTGGACATAAGCCACCGCCAGATTGTGATTATGACGCTCTACTATTTCCAGCCCAGCCAGTAAGCCAGCATTGTATAAGGTCGATGAAACCTGACATATTCCCCCACCCAAGCCTGGTTCGAATTTATTGCCCACGATAACCATGGCGTCCAGGTAACCTTTTTCCAATGTGCGTTGGCCAACGGTCTCATTGAATGAAAAGACCGCGTCAGGTGGCAGAACCTTCTTGTTAATGCTGGCCGTGGCCTTTCTCAGGTTATGAGAGCGGTTAATCTCCCCGGTGTTAAAATAGGTGGAGAAACGGGATAATTCACCCATATTTTGCAGCATGTCAGCGGTTATCTCCGGTTGGACCGCTTCCATGACGATAGGCACTCGAATAGGTCCAGTCTTACCAACAGTTTGAGGCAGACTGGCAAAGGTCCCGTCCACATCTACCCGAGAACCTGGGGCACCCGGTAAAACCACCAATCCGTTGTGGCTATCCACCTCCAAGTCGGCATTCTGGGCCGTTTTGCTCCACTTTTCATTCCATTCTGTTACAAGCCGGGTCCTGCTATCCGGATCGATTGTCACATCGATAGGATATGTTATCGTATTGCCGCCGACCAAGTTGGCAGCTTTGGCTTGCCAACTGCGTGAGTCCTCCTGGCCCCACACCAGATTAACCGCCTCCGCCCCGGTGACAAGTTGGATCACCCTGCCCAGTGTCTCTTCTTTTGTATAATCGTCTTTGTAGAATTCTACCGGAGTCTGGTAGAAAGCCCCCAGCTCCCGGTCAACAGCGGTCACCGCCTCTTCCTGGTTGAAGCCAGCCACCGATATACCGGCAATCTCAACCCCGGATGCAAATGTGGTACCGTTGGTAAACCTATAATACATGCCGAAACAAGTCACCATGATTATTATCATCACCGCTAATAAACCCATGACCAGCCTTGATGGCAGCCGGCGTTCTCCTGCGGCCTGTTCCTGTTCCATCCCTCAATCCCCCACCAATTGTTACAAAATCCGCTCTCCTAATTATATTACAGCTGCCATTTTATATGAAGCTCATCCTAATTTGAACACAACTCGACATCAAAACTGTGCCCACATTGGAAAAGCCCAGTCAATCAACGCATCCATTGCGCATCAATCATGGGCTGTCAGTTACATAAGATATCTGGTCTATTCCCCCGCCGAAAATTAAGATTCTTCTTCGCCGTCGGCCAGTTCCTGCCAGGCATCAGCTACCTTTTCCCACTCCTCATCATCCTCGATATCTCCCAGATATTCGTTGCCTTCCTCATCATAGACGACCTTGAGTATGACTACCTCTACCTCTTCATCCTCGTCGTCACTGGCCTCTTCTTCACTGTAGGGAATCAACACCCGATAATTCTGATCCTCCACTTCCAATTCGGCCAGCAGCTCAAATTCATGCTCCTCGCCGTCCTCATCAACCAAGACCAGGATTGGAAACTCTTCATCATCAAATATTTCTTCGTTATCCATATATTAACCTCCTATTCAAACTATCGTCATTCTAATCTTACGAGCAGTCCTTTGTCAAACTACTTGTGAGCCTGCCGGTCCAGATAGCCCTGGAGGATATGCACTGCCGCCAGTTTATCGATCACCTGCTTGCGCTTGCGTCTGGTGATATTAGCTTCCAGTAACACCCTTTGGGCCGCTACCGTCGTCAGTCGCTCGTCCCAGTACTCTACCGGCAGGCCCAGGTTGTTCTGCAGCAATTCCCCGAATTCCAATATTTCCACACCCTTGGGGCCTACCGTACCGTTCATGTTGCGGGGAAAACCAACCACAACTTCACCCACCCCATAGTTCGCGCACAAGCCGGCCAGATGTTGGAGGTCCTGCTGCAGGTTACTGCGCACCAAAACCGAATGTCCCTGGGCCGTCCATCCCAACTCGTCACTGAATGCGATGCCAATTCTTTTTTCGCCCACATCTAAACCCATTATTCTCATATATGTTCATCCCTATACAAAATATCCCAATGGCACCAAGAGCACCGGACCTGTCGAATCCACGATTCCAAAATAAAACCCCCGCACTGCCGTCACGGGGGGCATTCAGATCAATCCTCCAAGTATTTCTTGAGAAGCACCTCCATAATCTCGTCACGATCTATCTTGCCAATCAGGTTGCGGGCCTGTTTGTGGCTGGTGATGTAGGCTGGCTCTCCGGAGATCATGTAACCCACCAACTGGTTCAAAGGGTTATAACCCTTCTCCTCCAAAGCCTCGTAAACAGCTATCAGGATGCTGTATACTTGATCAGGCTTTTCCTTTTCCCATTTGAAACTAACTGTATGGTCGCCATGGTTCTGAGGCATGCAGACCACCTCCCTTTCAATCCATATATTCGAGATCCCGATCTTCATTTCCTTCAATACTAAGCAAGGGATTTCTTGACCATCTCTTGAGCTACCGCCAGGGCGTTGGATAATTGGTCCACATCCTTGCCTCCCGCCTGGGCCATATCCGGCCGGCCACCCCCGCCGCCGCCTGCCGCCCGGGCCGCCGCCCCAACTATCTTGCCCGCATTCAGACCCCGCTCGATAAGATCCTTGCTGACGAAACAGACCAAAGCTACCCGGTCATCAATGACCGCACCCAACAGTACCACCGAGCTTCCCAATTTATCCTTGAGCCGTTCAGCGTTGTGCCGCAGATTATTGGCGTCAGGGCTTTGTACCTCCGCGATCAGCACTTGGGCACCATTCATTTCGGTTGCCTGCCCGATTATATCTTCACTGGCGGCCTTGGAGAGTCTTCCCTTCAGCTGAATGATCTCTTTATCCTTTTCCTTTAGTGCCCGGTTGAGGGCATCGATACGCTTCACTATATCGGATGGTTTGGTTTTGAGAATACTGGCGGCTGCCTTGACCTCCTGTTCGACCTGGTTAAAATATCCCCGCGCTCCCCGGCCGGTCAAGGCCTCGATACGGCGCAAACCTGAACCTATGCTGCCTTCACTGGTTATCTTAAATAATCCTATCTCTCCGGTATTTCGTACATGGGCGCCTCCGCACAGTTCCATGCTGAAGTCGTCGACCTCGACCACCCGGACCTCATCACCATACTTCTCGCCAAATAAGGCGGTGGCGCCCATTTCGCGGGCCTTATTGATGTCGGTCACGGTAGTCCGCACTGGACGACTGCTTAATATGGCTTGGTTAACGATCTCTTCTATATCATCTACCTGTTCAGCTGTAAGTGCCGATAGCTGGGAAAAGTCGAAACGCAAGCGTCCGGGTTCCACCAGGGAACCCTTTTGCTGGGCATTTTCCCCCAGAATCATCCGCAGCGCCTTATGGAGAAGGTGGGTAGCGGTGTGATTACGTGATGTATCCAGCCTTAAATCAGCATCCAACTGCAGCCGGACCAAGTCGCCGGCGCGCATACTGCCTGACAGCATTCCGCGATGGGTTATCCAGCCAGAAACCTCCTGCACGTCCTCCACCCGAACCGAGCCAGTATCGCCATGAATAAAGCCGGTATCGGCCACCTGACCCCCGCTTTCGGCATAGAAGGGGGTGCTGGATGTTATCACGATCACTTCACCATCAGCGGCAAAATCTGTCCGCACGCCCGCCTTGATTATAGCTATTACCACCGATTCATCCTTAAAATGTTCGTACCCGGTAAAGCCCGTCTCCGGCAATCCCTCCAAAAGCGGGGCCAATATCTGCTCGTTGGCAAAGGCGCCCTCGCTCTTCTGAGCTCGGCGGGCCCGGTTGCGCTGTTCCTCCATCATCAGGTTGAAGCCGGTCGTATCCACAGTGAACTTATTCTCTTCCGCCATGTCTTCGGTCAGGTCCAAGGGGAAGCCGTAAGTATCATAGAGAGTAAAGGCCTCTTCTCCGGTTATTTCCTGGCGGCCTTCACTGCGGGCGGCCTGGATTATATCTTCTACCTTCTTGACCCCCTCCTTCAGGGTAACAAAAAAGCGCTCTTCTTCAAGTTTGATGACATCCTGGACAAAATTCTCCCTTTCCAGCAGAACAGGATAGGCCTCTTTCATCAGGTTGGATACCACCGCGACGTTTTTGTACAAGAAGGGCTCTTCGAGACCCAAAAATTGTCCAAACCTCACCGCCCGGCGCAGGATGCGACGCAGCACATAGCCCCGCCCGTCGTTACTGGGCAGCACTCCATCTGCGATCAGGAAGGTGCAAGCCCGGCTATGGTCAGCGATTACCCGGAAAGCAAATCCACCTTCGCCGGGATCATATCTCCGATTGGTGAGAACCTCTATGTGCCTTATAATCGGAGTAAACAGATCAGTATCAAAATTGCTGTCTACCTTCTGGAGGATGGAGGTCAGCCTCTCCAATCCCATCCCGGTATCGATACTCGGTCGGGGCAGGGGTGTCATCTCTCCGCTTTCATTGCGATTGAATTGCATGAAGACCAGGTTCCATATCTCCAGCCAGCGATCGCAGTCACATACACCGATGCCGCATTGGGCATGACCGCAGGAATACTCTTCACCGCGGTCATACAGTATCTCACTGCAGGGTCCACAGGGACCAGTGTCACCCATACTCCAGAAGTTGTCTTTTTCCCCCAGTCTGACGATCTTGTGTTCGGGCACCCCTATCACATCGCGCCACAGGTTGCATGCATCATCGTCATCCTGGTATATAGTCGCCCATAACCGATCTGCCGGCAGTCCCATTACTTCGATAAGAAATTCCCATGCATATTTGATGGCATCCTCTTTGAAATAATCACCGAAGGAGAAATTGCCCAGCATCTCGAAGAAGGTATGATGACGCGGGGTACGCCCGACTGTGTCCAGGTCGTTGTGTTTGCCCCCCGCCCGCACGCATTTCTGGGACGTTGTGGCGCGGTTATAAGGTCTTTTATCTATCCCCAAAAATACATCTTTGAATTGATTCATCCCGGCATTGGTAAAAAGCAGGGTAGGGTCATCAAACGGAACCAGTGAAGAACTGTCCACCACCGCGTGTCCGCGTTCCTCGAAATATGTTAAAAAGGTTTTACGAATCTCGCTGCTGGTCCACACAAAACAGTCCCCCTCTAATCCACATAATACTTTGTTAGACCATTTTCTTTTATTAATGGGTCCCTGTCAACCACGGTCTGACTGCAATTCGAGAAACCCATCGGGAATCCCATAGGAATACGATAAATGGAACATATTTGTCTAAAGGTAGAAATGCCCCCGTGAGAACATGCTCGCTGATTCGTTGGGGAGTTGGGTTCACGACTGGACTAGTTTCAAATACAGATGGGTACCGACGATTTTCAGGGAAGCGGCCAGGGGCACCGCCACCAGCAGACCCCAGAAGCCCATCAGTTTGCCTCCCGCCAGTAATGCGAAAACCAGAAATAAGGGATGGATCCCGACTCGTTCGCCTATTATCCGGGGGGTGATGATATTGCTCTCTACTTGCTGAATAACCACCAAGGCCACCAACATATACAGGGCATCGTTCTGAGAGTGGGTGAGGGCCAGTCCCACCGCCGGGATACCCCCCAGGAAAGGTCCAAAAAAGGGGACCAATTCTCCCAGACCGCCGATCAAGCCGATCAGAACTGGATAGGGTATCCCAATCGAATATGCGGCGGTGCCGATCATCAATCCTACCAAGGCACTGATCATGAGATAACCCTTGCCATACTCCATTATTACCGTATCAATGTTAACCATCAGGCTGCCCAATTCGCGACGGGTTACAGGGGGGAAAAAATTTGCCGTCACCTGTTTGATATGGTCCCAATCTCTCATTATGTAGAAGGCCATTATCGGCGCAAATACGATTAAGATCGCCTTGCCCAGGAGATTGTATAACGAGGCGCCCATCCTTTCCAGGGCCCGATAGATGTTGTCTTCCAGGCGTCCGGTAAACTGGGCGGTGATGTCATTCAAACGGCCCGGCAGTTGCATGCCGTCGAATTGGCGGGACACACCTTCCAAGCGCATCTGGTATTCGGGCAGCAAGGCGGCCAGGTGGTTCAATTCCGTCATCAGACCGGGAATGCTAAACCACAGCATTGATCCGATGATTATCAACAGGATTAGATATATCAGCAGAATCGCCCATACCCGCTGGAACCCCCTCCGCTCCATCCACAACGCTGGGCGGTACAGAATATAGGCCAGAATCCCCGCCGCCAAAAAACTGTACACTACCTCCCGGACCAGGTACAAAAAATATAAAGCGGCAACTACCACTCCGATTAGAAGCGCATAACGAAATCCTCGGTTCTGTAACCAAGCCACCCTATCTTCCCTGCCTTCGGATTTCAGATCCAGACTCCCAACAATTCAGACCCTAAACCATCCCGGGAAATTCATCGACAGCCGTCAAAACTCCATCTTCACCTACTTCAAAAAGGTTTAACCGACCCCGGGCATAATTAAACTCCAGGAAACAGTTCCAGCAATAATACTGGTCGCTGCCTACCTTGCCAACCTGCAATCCTCTGCAAACATGACACTTCAATGTCATTTCAGTTCGCTTCCTTCCTGAGAGATTATCGCGTTCTCCTGATTGACCCAGCGAATGGCTTGCAAAGGAAGCTCACGACGGCCTTCCAGCACATCCCTGAAAACCCCGGCCGAGACTTCCACCCCGGTGATACTCTTATTTTCCAAATCGATCACAAAATCACTGAGCAGACCCAATTCCTCACCGGTGCTGTTGTACAAGGTATCTCCGCATTTTCGGTCGTATATGGATGATTCTTCCCCATGGGCGTATGATTTAATACAACCCGGATCTAAAACCAGGACCGCCGTCGGCCCCAGCTTGACGTCGCCGGCGCCAATTATGCCGGCTCCGCCGTTCCTGGTCTCAATAACCAGATAGGCCAACCGGAAGTCATCGCCGATGACTCCTTTGCGGACCGTTCCTATTTCTTCAGCCATGTCCGCTTGCATAACTGGCATATTTTCCAGGCAGCGCAGCTTCATGTTTTCTCTCCTGCGTTCGTTGTTGTGGCCAGCCTTTCCGACGATATTATTTCCATTGGCCTGACAAAACATGTGTAACGGCTGTTTGTAGCTTTTGGGCACCCAGCCAATAGCCGCTGCCTCTATCTTTTCCCTGACTGGCGGCAACTGGTTGGTTAATCTATAATTAATTCCATAAAGACTGCATATCGCACAGGAGGTTGGTCCGGTAATGGATCTGTTCTCAACTGGTGACGAGCACCGCCGGCAAATGAATGCTCCCCTGGCTTGGAGGATGAGGCCGGAAACCTTGGATGAAGTGGTCGGTCAGGGGCATGTGGTGGGCCCGGGAGCACCGCTGCGTCAAGCCATCGAAAGGGATCAGCTTCACTCCTTCGTCCTTTATGGCCCCCCCGGTACCGGTAAAACCAGTATTGCCCGGATAATTGCCCGTATGACCAAGGCTCATTTCGAATACATGCAAGCGGTTACGGCAGGGGTGGGCGATATTCGTAAGATCGCCCGGGACGCGGGCGAACGGTACAAGTTTTACCAGCAGCCCACCATCTTATTCGTCGATGAAATCCACCGCTTCAATAAGAGCCAGCAGGATGTGCTGCTGCCTTTTGTCGAGGACGGGACTCTGACACTGGTTGGGGCTACTACCGAGAATCCTCTCTATGAACTGAATACCGCCCTGCTATCCCGGTTAAAGCTCTATATCCTGGAAGCCCTCGATGCTGAAGCTATCGCTGCCATCGCCGAACATGCCCTGCAGGACCAAAAACGGGGATTGGGAGGGCTGGGCATCACCATAGAAAATGAAGCCCGGCGGTACCTGGTCCAGGCTGCGCAGGGCGATGCCCGCATGGCGCTCAACATATTGGATGCCATCCACAACTCTCTTGGCTCGGCTGCTCAGTCCCTGCAGATTACGACGGCAATGGTACAACAAGTAACCGGCAAGCTTATCCTTAAATACGACCGCAGCGGCGATTATCACTATGACACCATATCGGCTTTCATCAAGAGTATCCGCGGTTCGGACCCTGACGCCGCTCTATACTGGATGGCAGTAATGCTGGAAGGCGGAGAGGATCCTCGCTATATAGTCCGCCGTCTGATAGTACATGCCGCCGAAGATATCGGCCTGGCCGATCCCCAAGCCCTTACCATCGCCGCTGCCGCTGCCTCTGCGGTCGATTATGTCGGTCTGCCCGAGGCCCGCATCCCCTTGGCGGAAGCAGTCATTTATCTGTCCACCGCCCCCAAAAGCAACAGTGCCAAAACAGCCATCGACGCCGCCCTGGCTAAAGTACGTTCTGGGAACCGGGTCAGGGTCCCGGCCCATCTTGGCGATACCTCCCATCGCCTGGCCGGCCCTCTGCTGGGCAAAGGGGATGGATATCTTTATCCGCACGACTTCGGTGGATATGTACAGCAGGATTATCTGCCCCCGGAATTAGGGCCGGTTTCTTTTTACCAACCAAGCAGCCATGGTTACGAACAGGTCATCAAGGATTACCTGGACGCTATCCGTCGGATCGGGTAGGAGGCTACCCATTAGTTGAGTAGCCGACCTCCCACACCACCGTACGTACCGTTCGGTATACGGCGGTTCCAAAGTTTACACATTACTTCGCAGAGTAATATTCCATCAAACTGAGGTA
>JAAYJY010000160.1 GCA_012522705.1 Syntrophomonadaceae bacterium
TCACTGTCGGCATCGGCGTCGCAGTCGGCATCGGCGTCGCAGTCGGCATCGGCGTCGCAGTCGGCATCGGCGTCACAGTCGGCATCGGCGTCGCAGTCACAGTCATGACCGCCGCCAGGACCGTCACCATGACCGCCGCCAGGACCGCCGCCATGACCGTCACCATGACCGCCGCCAGGACCGTCACCATGACCGCCGCCAGGACCGCCTCCAGGACCACCACCAGGACCGTCACCAGGACCACCGCCAGGACCACCGCCAGGACCACCGCCAGGACCACCGCCAGGACCGTCACCAGGACCGCCTCCAGGACCACCGCCAGGACCGCCTCCAGGACCATTCAGGCCAACATGTTGTTGCTGCTCGAAGGTTATGTTCTTTGCTGCCTTGATATCATCAGCGGCTGTCGCCACACCAGGCATTAAGACCCTCGTCGCCAACATCGTTCCCAATATAAACTGACTCAAAAGCTTTCTTTTCCTGGCTTGGTTCTTTTCCCAATTCTTTTCCCGGCTGGCCAACCTCTTAAAAATTCTGTTCCCCATTATGTTTTCCTCCTCTCCTTATTTTCCAAGTTAAAAATAAAGAAAAGGCCGGTTGCACTACTTGCTCAATCGTGTTTAAAGTGCCCACATAAAAAACACGCTTCATAGCATCCTTTCCAGGCCAACAACTCCAATTACAACGGTGTTACGAGGTTTTGCTGTCACTTTTTACTATTGACAGGTTATCATCCTCCCAACTTCTAATTTGCTTGTTGTCTACAGCTTCACTTAAAAGGGCAAGTAATTCCATCTCACTGCGAAAATTGACGATTCGCCCTTGCTCAATCCACTGGACAGAACCCTGCATGCTATAATTCTGATTATACTTAACCTTAACAATAAAGGTTCTGTCCTTGAGCACTTGATCATTGCCTTTTGGGTTAGGTGTAGTCTTCTGGTCATCCTTTTTCATAGAACATCACCCATTAACCTGAAATATTTTTCCCAGATTAACATATCTTGCTCACAGTTCAGTCACATTTAACTCTATTTTCCCAACAATGGATTTACAATGAATACTGGATGGGAAAAAGCAGGTGTTTTCAGACAGTTCTCCCTGGGAGCAAACAGTCTAATAAAAACGGACGGGGTACATTACAACGAGCGGCCGGTTTGGAGGGTGAGGTATATCACTTGCCATTGGGCTTGGGTAATCTGGTACATACATTTACCTCCAGGACCATATCCTTGAAAGCATTTAGGGCCGTAAACTTTTCCATGATTCTTTTCATCACCAGCTTCACTATCTGATATTCAGCCTTGTGCAGCAAAATATAAAACTGGGTATTATTATGGAGGCTAACCACGTCCCCCTTTCTCAAATCTTTGACCAAAATCTCCTTAAAACCCTCTATGGTCGAATCTTTGCGAACATCCGATTCAAAAACGTTTATTTCGTCATCAAAATCAATGCAGATCGGACAAACCGCATCGCCTGACCGTTCGCATTTTCTCTTCTCCAAATTGTAAATTGTGTAAAAATCCCTGTAGTCACATAAAAAAGCTCCGCTGTTTTCTTCGTAAACCATAGTTTTGGATGGATCTCTACGGTCGATCTGAATTGGGACCAGTTCTATTTTAAGGAGATCGGCCATCTTAAGCATTTCTTGGGTAGGCTGAATGCCGAACTCCTTTGCAAAGGCGGTGATAGTATTCTCATAATGATTTTTTGCTTGCCTTACTTTTCCGACCCGGATCAGGTTTTCTATTAGCTGTATATGGATCTCTTCTTCAAAGGGTTCAATAGTCAATCCCTTTTGACAAAGTTGAATAATGTTATCATATGCCTTTTGATCCGCATAAAGATTCGATAAATTCAGAATAGTCTTCAGATAGAGGCTTCGGTAGAATATTCTTTTCGGAACCACCCAATCCTCATAATAGAGTTCCGGCAAGAAATCACCGCCATAGATACTGAAGGCATTTCTATAGTGATCTATAGCCTTAAGGGGATTGTCTTTAATGATGGCATCAGCAGTCTCTAATGATTTTTCCAGTTCTATAAAATCAATCCAGATATCCTTAGTGAAATCCAGTTTATAACAGCCGTCATTATAGGTAATAATATCTTTGCTGTTCTCAAAAATCGATTCAGTCGCTAAAAGTTTTCTCAACCGGTAAATCATGTTTTGGACCGCATTGTGAGGGTCGACGTAGTCGATTTGGGTGTATGCATTTTCTACGATAGCATCCGCTGTAATTCCTTTATTGTTATTGACAAGAAGAAGCTTAAACAGACTCCACAGACGGGTGGATCTGCCTGAGGGGAAGTATTCATTTCCGTTGGGCATCACAATTCTGAATTGACCCAGGGTATTGATCTTTATCCCTTGGCCATCCATGGAATCATCCTCTCTGGTATAATCATTGCCCTTACTATAATCCACGCCAGCACGGTTGGCTATGAAAACTATGAAAGAATATCTATTTAATTATAATATAAAGTGCGATTTCCACAATATACAAATCGGGTAGGAGACTCCCACTTATAGAGCAGTCAATTCGAGATGGTTCTGCTAAGGTGGCGGTTGGGAGGTTAGGCTCTTGACTAGGTTCGGAGTGACATCCCCAAAAACTCAAATGCGCAGTCACAATCTTGGTTGTAGTCGCTTAAGCGGCATGGCAGCACACCCAGAGTGCAACCTTGAGTGTACCGCTGGCAAGACACCATGGTTATGCTTAAAACTCGCTGGTTTTGGTATAAGAGGCTGCCGGTTTTTCCATAGTATATGGGGTATGGGCCGCTCTGCGCTGTATATCGGAGGCAGCATCCACAACGACCCATTTTCCGTCTACCGATACTTCGTTCCAGGCATGGTAGCCAATTATATCATCTGCATATCCTTTGACCAACTTGCATGGTATCCCAACCCCTCGTGTCATAGCCGCAAAAAGCGAGGCATAATCATAACATATTCCCTTTTGGGTTAATAATGTATCCTCAGGATCAGGGATATATCCGGTTTGCACGGTGTTCTTCTTGTTATAGTCGTAACTGCAATTGCTGACGATATAGTTGTATATTGCTTCTACCTTGGCTTCATCATCAGCCATACCACTGGTGAGTCTTTCAGCTTCAGTGGCAACCAAGCTGCTGACTGAATCAACATTTTGGATTGAGTTCAAGTATACGGTACTCTCA
>JAAYJY010000161.1 GCA_012522705.1 Syntrophomonadaceae bacterium
ATCAGGATACCGTTTTACGGTGCCATCTATGTCCCCGTCTACCGGGATTCCGAAGCCAGTTGGTTCCCGGAACAAAAATATGTCAGTGGTTTGGTGGAATACGATGGGATACAGCAATATGTAAGCCACGGGTTGGGCACCAGCAGGATGTTCCCGCTGCGATTGTTCAATACTCCGGAGATCAATGCGATAACGCTGCGGGGGCAGGGTAACCAAGCGTATTAATATGACTAGTGTGTACTATTGATTGGCAGCTCTATCCATGAACCTAGAAGAGCATCGTATGATTCTGGAATGAATTCTTCAAACCCACTGCCGGGATAAAACGTTAACTCGCCCAAATACAAGTGACCATTTGCTTCATAAAAATCTACTCTCAGGAAAATAAACTTCTTTGCTAATGTCTTGGCTATTTCTACCATCAGCTCAAATTTTCGGGGCTTGTCGATCCGGCCTCCGCTTCGCGGGTAATGCCGGATAAATGGCATCGGATTCCAATCCATGTCATAAAAATCAACGTTCAAACCATTGGACGAGTATCTGTTCAAACAGACAAACAGGCATTTGGGCACCCCATTAAAACACATGAACTTGTAGTCTTTTAATTCTTGGTCATTCTCGTTAGTCAACAATGCCTCGCAAATAATCCGGGGTTGTATGCTCTTATACGGCCATTCCCGTCCATGCCAATAATAATTCATTTTCAGCCATCTATTCAATTTCCGTTCTGATTCCTCAATGTCCAGCTTGTTTTTATCCTGACAAATTATGTTGGTACCTGAAGCATGGGTGCATTTCAGAATAAACTGGTTGGGCAGTTCATCCCATTGTATTTCCTCGACTTTGTCATACACGGCAATCAAGGGAACCAGGTATTCGTCTCCAAGGGTTTGTTTATAATACTCACGCACTGCATATTTGTCTGAATAAATTATATACTCCGGTCGGCGATCATATAGTTTTAGCCACTGCAGTTTTTCATTGAAAGTTGTGGGATGTGACAGGTTGAGTTTTCTTCCTATCTCGCATCTGTACATAATTTTCAAATATGATTCGTCCGACATCCAATCCAATAATCCGTAATCAGCTACATGCAATACTATTTTGGCAGGATGTCTTATCGCGTTAAGAACTTTCCCCATTGGGCGTCCCATATTCTTCCCCTAATACCTTGGGACTTTCAAGACCACTGATAAAGTGGCCTTTCAAGCGCGCGTGTGCTTTACCCCGACACGGCCGGTTATCCATCAATTGACGGCCAAAAACCGTGAACAAGTTCGTTTGAGGGCTTTGGATGCGGATAGCTTCCTCCCTGTGCACTTTCAATTTACTGCTCGATTCTATTGATGTCAATGAAAACCAGGCTGTCCCCACGTTATTAGGTCGCGTAATAATTCTCCCGTTTGGGAGTCATATAGTCATCGCCGTAGAATAGTCTCAAATACTCATCCCAGCCCGTCGGCACCGGCAATTCCGTATCCTCAAAAGGCATCCGCACCGTATTATCGACAAGGTTCTTTTTGATTTTTAGGTTTATAAACCGGGCCGCGCCGTTGCTTATAAACCACTCGTCAGTTGGATCATCGTTGCCCCACGTGCTGACTCTCTTAAATGCGTTCAGTTTGGTTTTCTCGCTGAACAAACGCCCAGGCAGGGATAAAATAAAAACCAGCGCTTTGCGGGTCCGGGAGTAGGTATACAGTCTGTAGTCTATAATCAGCAAGGGTATGAGCATTAGCAAAAACACCTGGAATTTATGCTTGATCGGGCTGGCTGGAATGGCATCCAAGGTAACGATCTCCATAATCAATTCGGGATGTTCCTTCGAACAGACGGTAGGAAACTTCCCTTTGTTTTCTAAATAATATCCCCGTTCCGTGAAATATTGGGGGCAGCATTTTTCAAAGGCGTCAAAGTCACGCCTGGGCATGATGAGGTCCATATCATCATCCCATTCTATGAATCCATGCTCCCGTACCGCCCCCAGCAATGTGCCCCGATGCAGCATGTAGGAGATATCTTCCTTAACACAGATATCGTCCAGGATCTTGACCATTTCCAGTAATTCTTGTTGTTCCTTTTTATTTATCACTTGCCAGCCTCACTCTCCCCCGGAGTAACCCTCCATCCACGCAGCCCCAGCGCCAGACCGAAATCAAATGAAAACTCTGTCCTGTGATATCTTTTTGGCCAAAACCAAGTCCCGCACGGTGTCCACTTCCGTCCAATCATAATCACAGATATCGATGTACTTGAGCACAAAATCATCGGTGAATATCATCTGCACCAACGCGTCCTCATACCACTGGTCATATTGTCCGTTATCGACCATATCGTTCATGACGGTAAGAAATTTGCCCGCCGCTTCCCGGTCCAGCTTCACCACCCCGGCGTATTCGCCGTCGTAATTCTCCAGTTCTTTACTCATCACGACCACCTTGTCGCCGGTGGTGCTTACATTATAATCTCCGCTATTCTTAATAGAGCTGTCAAACAGCACCAGTGCGCCCTCGGTCTTTTGACACAGAACATCCTTGACCAGCGCATCGGACATCACCACATCGCCGTTGATAATCGTTACATGGTCCCGCTCCAGGTACTCCCGGGCAAACCATAAGGAGGCGATGGAATTGGTGACGGCGTAGAACGGGTTCACAATAAATGTGGCATTGGTGATAGTCTTTTCGATCATATGGTGCATAAAGCCAGTCACCACCACTATTTCAGCGTCGTGATCATGTTTGGTGATCAGCTTGATCATCCTCTGGATTACAGTATCATTCTCGTTCAATCGATACAGCGTTTTAGGGTAGTTGACGGTTAGCGGCTGGAGCCGTGTCCCTTTACCTGCTGCCAAAAATATATATGTCATTTGATCCCCCCCTTTATTACCATAAAATGATTCCTATCCTGCTTATCATTTCCGTTACCGGAAACTGCAGGTCTATCCCGCACTTGGCCGCAGTGGTTATCACATTCACGCCGGTCGCCTCCAAGGGAATCCGAGCCTGGTAAGGGTTGCGGCATTTATCCGGGGCACAATCATTTTTGCACAATTTACATGAACCCCCAATGAACGAGATCCGTACCGGATTGCCATTCTTAAGAAGGAAGTCTTCGATTTCCAGCAGAGCCCTATGTAAAATCAGTGATGAGTCAGACCGGACCTTATCATAATCATCCTTAACCTCTAAGGTATGATATACGAGGAGAGCCTTGTCGTATTCAGAAAAAACCCGCTTGTAATCAGCCTTGGGAATGCGCGGCGGGCAGGTCCATTTGGCATTGTAACGCCCGCAGTAAAAGCACAGCAGTTCGAAACGCTGTTCGAACTCGATGTCCTCGATATTAACTCTGGCCGTATACATATGCGGAAGCTTTTCCTTTACATAATCCTCCACGATCGGATAATCAACCATCAACTGTATCGCTCCCCCCCCTGGGTAAATATATCGGAGACCGGCCCCCAAGTGATTGGCCACCAAGTAATTGAGTCATTTATCCTGCTGGGCAAGATGCTTTTTCAAACCAGCCAATATCAGCTCCCGGTGGGCTTCACATTCGATATAGTTGCGCAGCCTTGTCAACGAGAGCGGGGAGTACATAAAAGAGGTCAGTCTATGACCGCTTAATTTGTTCATCACTCTGAACAGCAAACTATTACCCATAAATGCAGCCAAATACCCATTCAGTTTTTCAAGTGCCAAATCATCGTATTGCGACTGTACCAAAGCTTCATCCAGAATCTGTTCGGACCTTTGCCGAAACGAAGCCAGAATCTCGGCAGCGCTTGGATTGTCGGCCATCCTAACTACATTTCCCTGTTTGATCAGCGGCAGAAAACCAACCATCATTTCAGTAGCCGTGAACTCCACATCGATCAACAAGGCCGTCCGCGTAAACTCGTTTTCCTCATAATCGAACAGAAAGTTTCCTTGGCCATACACGATCATACTGCCTTTGTATTGCTCAAACGCCCCTATACAATGGCTGTGCTGACACAGGATCAAGTCAGCGCCCTTTTCCGCCAACTTCCTGCAAATCACCTGCAGATCGGGACTGGGATAACGGTACAACTCCCTGCCGCCATGGTAGAGCACGATTACGTAATCACATCTCTTTTTCAGATCACTGACGTGGTCCAGGCTCTCGAGGGGATCAAAAGGATTGGCACCGGCGCCGTTAAACGCAGCGATGCTGAATTCATGTTCCGCACAGGCATAAAAACCAATGCGCAGACCATTCATTGCAAATATATAAGGCTCGGCGGCAGCCTGCAGGTCCGGGCCCGCTCCCACCCAATCTATACCGTTGTCCTGCAGCGTCTTTAGCGTGGAGAATAACCCATGCTCACCGTTATCAAGGCAATGATTGTTGGCCAGCGAGACCAGGTTGACTCCAATGGCCGCTATTCCCTTCACCGCACTGGCTGGTGAAAGCAGATTCGGACCATTCTTGAGTATAGGCGCTTCCTGATCGGCCAATGGCGCTTCCAGGTTAACCACCCGGAAGTCAGCCTTGCTCAAATGGCCCAGCAGCACCTCGCCCAACAATACCTCCGCATCTCCCGAATTGAACAGGTGGGCATTGCTTGGGGTAGGTACCAGGTCGCCGCCGATAATCATTCGAATGCCAGCCATATAGAATCATCCTCACACATGTCAACCCAAACGCGTCTGTGCTCCAAGCAGTTATCCCAATTGCACCGGTCTATTCTATAGTGCGAATTCATGGTCATCCAATTCACTGCGGTAATTCCAGCCAGCTACCCACCAAACCATCGGCGGATTCGGGGATAAATCCGAGCCAACCACTCGCCGGGTGCAGGGTCAGTTCCCCCATGTATAGCTGTCCTGCCGCCTCATAGTAATCTATCCTGATATAAAGCAGGCCTTCGGATATCTTGCAAGCAATTTCCTTCATCTTTTCGAAATTCTTCGGCTTGGGCACATTGCTTGTAGAGGGCGGATAATGCTGATAAAAAGGCAGGAGGTTCCAATCCATATCATAGAAATTGCCGTTTGGTCCGCCTTCTTGAAACCGGTTTAGAACCACAGTGGCAATCTTTGGTTCACCGTTAAAACAGTGAAACTTATAGTCCTTCAACTCAAAATCAGATTCATCCGCCAGGTATTTTTCACATATGATACGAGGCCTCATGTTTTTATATTGCCACTCCCGGCCGTGCCAATAATAATCCCTTTGCATCCACCGGTTTAATTGTCTTTTTGCCGTCTCTATATCCAGCCGGTTTTTGTCTGTACATATTATGTTGGTCCCTGAAGCATGGGTGCACTTCAAAACAAATTGGGCTGGCAGGGCATCCCACTCAATTTCATCAACCCTATCATATACTGCAATCAAGGGAATAAGATAATCTTCCCCAACCGTTTGTCGGAGGTACTCCCGCACCGCATATTTGTCGGCATAAGTTTTGTACTCCGGCCTTCGGTCCTTCAGTTTCAACCATTGCAATTTTTCATTGTAGGTATTGGGACTGGTTAAATTGAGTTTCCTCCCCATTTCACATCTGTATATCAGTTTTAAATATGCTTCGTCCGGCATCAGACGAAATATTCTATATTCATTTAGGTGCAGTATTAGTC
>JAAYJY010000014.1 GCA_012522705.1 Syntrophomonadaceae bacterium
ACCGGACCTCTTCCAGCATCTCTTTGTCCAACAGGTGGGCTTCGTCCACGATAACCACCGGCTGTAGGTGATGTATTCCCAGCATCATCTCGATCTCCTTGTGCAGCTGCCGTTTGGCGTCTCCCCGATAGACTTTGGCCTCACAGCCTAATTGTTCTAACAGGCCTTTGTAGAAGTGCCGGGGGGTTAACTTGGAATCGGCCAGGTACATGACCATGTACCGGGATGTGTCCAAGATTTCTTTGAACCGCCGGATGGTGGTGGTCTTGCCGGTTCCGCAATCCCCGGTTAAAACTGCAAACATCTGGCGCTGGGCGGTATATTCAAGCCTCCCCAGGGTTTCTTCCAGCATGTGGGACTGATACAACTCATCAGTGGGGATATCCCTGGAAAAGGGTGTCTTTTGGAATCCATAGAAGCTCTCAAACATGCCCTTGGTCCTCCTTCCGTACTGATCGGTAGGAAACGGCCGGGCGGTGAGTCTCTTTTCGCTCCTGATTCTTTTTAGCCGCTGCGTTCAGCAGCCTGGATGAATCAGCCGGTTCTTTTTGCAGATGCTCGGGCAGGGGCGGTCTCCTGCCCGCCCGTTCTCCAATCACCAGCTGCCGGGCTTTAAACGGCTGGTGGCCGACATACTCGATGGTAAGCTCACAAATATCAGCCGGGTCATAGATTACATCTACTTGGCAGCCCATGAAGGTCAGGCCTACTTCGTATTTCCGGCCGGCAAAGCTGATGCAGCCTGATTTATCCACCTTTCTTTCCTCACAGTGCAGAAATGCACTGGCTAATATCTCGGGATCAATATATTTTACGGGCTTGCGGTCGCTCTGGAAGGCTATTGCCGGACTAAGCTGGCCTTCTATCCCGCTATGGGGTTTGTACTGGTAACATTCCTCCACCCAGACCGCAAACAGTTGGTTTAACCGGTCCAGGGTGGGCGGTTTTTCTAATCCCGCCTCCGCTAAAAATGAATCTACCACCCGGTTAAATCGTTCTACTTTGCCAGTGGCTTCTGGGGAGTAGGGCTTGGCAAACAGCAGTCTGATTCCCATCTTGGCACAGGCTCGATTCATCCATTTGTTGCGGTACTGGCCGCCGTTATCGAAGTATACCTTTTCAGGAACCCCGTATTTTAGAATAGCTTTCTTGAAACAGTCTTCTACGATGATCTGGTCCAACACCGGATAGAACTCACCGTGCAGGATTAAGCGGGTGGCGTCATCCACAAATGTGACCAGGTAGACTTGCTTCTTTTTGCCCTCCTTGCCGATGGGGAGGTAGGGTCCATATTTGATATCCGAATGCCAAAGCTGGTTGCGGTACTTTTGCTGATAACGCCGGGCTGCCACTCCGGTATCGGCATACATGCGCATTTGCCGGCTGCTGTAACCCCTCTGGGCTAACTTCTCCTGCAGGGTGCTGCGCTTGATCTGGCCGGGCTGAACCAATCCTTCCCACTCCAGGATCTGAATGATCTGGGCGATGCTGCGTCCTGGTATCTGGCGGCGCAGCAATATGGCTTGTTCCAGGATGTTTACCGGGATCGCTTCTTCACTACACCGCCTGCCTCGGCTTTTGGGCTTTAGTCCGTTGAATCCTTCTGCCTTGTAGCAGTCCAGGTATCTGCGCAAGGTGCGCTCGGATAGGCCGGTCTGTTCGCATATCCGGGTTTTGATTTCTCTGGCCTGTCCCGCATCCAGGCCCTCAGCCAGGAGCGGGGCCAGCATATGTACCCGCCCGGCCGCTATCTCTTCTGCTTTTTTCTCATCCCTCAATACTGTAGCCTCCTTTTCTAGCTTCAGCATTGAGTTTAACGTTGCCCTCTTACGGACAAAACGCCGAACGGGTATGTGGCCATAAATTTAAATTGGCTATGGGTTTGACGACTCTGGCCAGCCAACCGGGTGCATTTCCTACCTGCTGCCAGATCCGGTGGAGCTTGGACTGGGGAAGGTCGGATGAACCTCCCGCAGGTTCTTTAAGATCATATCTTAGGATTATCGATGCCAGGCAACCCCGCAAGTAGTTGGCCCTCTCATTAAACCAGCTCCGCCACCGCTTAAGGGTGGACTCATCTGCGATTACACTGATCTCTGCTTCCCGGGTGATTACGGCTTCTATGCTTTCCCGCACATGGCGTTTGTAGGGAACCAACATATCCGGGAGTTCGTGATGAATCCGCTTACAGTCAACGCATCTCAACCTGCGGATGCTCAGGATCATCTTTTCCCCCAGGCTATCGATGCAGCCCCTTCTGCGCCTGCCTATCGTCTTTAAATCGCCGCTGCAGCAGGGACAAGAGATCTGCTCCAAGCTCCTAATCAAAAACACCCTTGCAAGGGTTTTCTATCAGTTCATATTCTGATACAATAACCATACCTTTTTTGGTTGACGCTTCTGGTGCTTCTGTTGGTCGCATTAGCACATCAAAACAGAGGCGTCTTTCCTTTCTTTAAGATATGGTCATTATATCCGGCAGTTTTCGGTCAGGCAATGATGTCAGCTTTCGGCCGTTTTACGTCGGCGCTAACACCAATCTCCTTAATACGGCATGCCCAAGTATCGTATATATTAAAAGAATGACATGGGATGTTTGGAAAGGAATACAGGGTATCCCAAACACATAGCGAGGTGACGAGTTGCAATGTTGTTTAAGGTGATGGTTGTCGAAAAGGCAGCCGTGGTAGTCAAGCAAAAGAATGGAGGGGGGTCAGTTTCCTCCAAGACCACCTACATCCCCCCCGGAACCATGTTGGAGGTATATGGTTATGCCAATAGCGAGCAGACTCGGTTCGTAGCCTGGAACGAACAGTGGTCGTCAACGTTCTTCACGGTCTCCATAACCGACTGCCGGCCGGCTTATTGACGATTCGAACCAATTCCCGCCCATAGAAAATTGTCGGTATAGAGGGTATAATGAAAGATGCGAATGTTCACCGGTCCATAGCTAAACTGTCGTTAGTGAGGTGAGTGGGATGTTTAAGAGGATACTAGTGGCTGCGGACGGCTCCGAGTATTCACGCCAGGCCTTTCGGACGGGTTTGGAGGTTGCCCGGCGTTTTGATGCCGAGGTGCAAGTGCTGGCTGTGGTTGAGCCCAGCGGCCTTACCGGTGAGGTACCGCTGACTACCAGGGATTCCCATGAATCTTATTATTCTGATAAGCAGGGATGCAAAATGCTTGGTCAGACCATGGTGGGCATCGATTACGCTGGAGTGAAGCTGCAGACCAAGATTGGCCGGGGTCGAGCCGCCGATATCATTCTCGATGAACTGCGCCGGGATTTTGACCTGGTGGTCATGGGCAGCCGCGGGCATAGTCCGCTGGGTGGAGCGCTGATCGGGAGCGTTACTCAGAAGGTGATGGGGGAGGCCGAATGCCCGGTACTGGTGGCTAAAAAACCGTGGCTGCAGCTTCCCAGATAGCAATCTTCCGCAGCGAATTGGGAAACGCCCCAGCGCGGCCGGACACACGACCGGCTGCCCTGGAGATTTGCTTAAGCGCGGCCGGACAAACGATGGGCTCCTCCCTGAGTTGCGCGCCTTACCATCTGCGGATGGGAAAATATCGGGGAAATACAGGTTGCCTTATAAGTACCGCATTGGGACCCAGGGTCGGATATTATTGGCCCCGGGTTTTTGTGTGGCAGTCCTGGAACCTGATCTTTCTCCAGCGCATTTCGTATCTATTATCAGCAACGCAGTTTTAATATGGTAATATGACTAATGGATGTGAGCGGGTAATGAATTGTGGGGGTGGATTACTGCCGATGGGGAAGGGTAAATGTGTTTTGGTCACCGGAGCGGCCGGTTTTATCGGCTATCACCTGGCTGAGCGGCTATTGCAGCAAGGGGACCAGGTGGTCGGGTACGACAACCTCAATGATTATTATGATGTGAATCTCAAGCTGGCCCGTTTGGAGCTTCTGAAGCCCCGCCCGGGATTCAGTTTTATTAAGGGGGACCTGGGCAGTAAAACCGAGGTTGAGGCCTTATTCGATCAGCATGGGTTCGATATCGTGGTCAATTTGGGAGCCCAGGCCGGGGTGCGCTACAGCATCGAGAACCCGCAAGCCTATATTCAATCCAATATCGTGGGCTTTTTGAATATCCTGGAGGCCTGCCGGAACCATCCGGTGAAACACCTGGTGTACGCCTCCTCCAGTTCCGTTTACGGAGCCAATAAAAAGGTGCCCTTTTCAACCGCTGACAACGTCGACCACCCGGTCAGTCTGTACGCGGCTACCAAGAAATCCAACGAGCTGATGGCCTACAGTTATAGCCATCTGTACCGCATACCATCTACCGGTCTGCGGTTCTTCACCGTCTACGGGCCCTACGGACGGCCCGACATGGCCTGTTATTCGTTTACCCGCGATATAATAGCCGGTCGGCCGATCAAGGTTTTCAACCACGGGGATATGTACCGGGATTTCACCTATATCGACGACATAGTCACCGGGGTGGTCAATGTGATGGCCAAACCGCCTCAGCCCGATGAAAACGGTTGCCTGTATAAGGTTTACAATATCGGCAACAACAAACCGGAGAAGCTGCTGGATTTCATTGCTGTCCTGGAGAAATGCCTGGGCCGGGAGGCCATCAAGGAGTTCTATCCCATGCAGCCGGGGGATGTCTACCGCACTTATGCGGATGTCACTGATTTGATGAGAGATTTCGATTTCAAACCGGACACCCCTATCAGTGAGGGTTTGCAAAGATTTGTACAGTGGTACCGGGAGTACCATGGAATGGAGGGGTAATCATATGAAGATAGCTGTAGCAGGGGCTGGTTATGTAGGGCTGTCGAACGCAGTGCTGCTGGCCCAGTATAACCGGGTGACCGCCTACGATATCATCCAGGATAAAGTGGATATGATCAATGCCAAACAGTCGCCCATCATTGACCACGATCTGCA
>JAAYJY010000162.1 GCA_012522705.1 Syntrophomonadaceae bacterium
GGTTCTGTGAGGGTTGTGCGCGCAATCTTCTACGGAGCGAATACTGTGGCACTCTCGGAGGAAACGGAGAGCAACGGAGAAAACAAACCTGCTCCTAAGGGGAGAGAGGCGCACTTCTACTCGACCTCCTCTGGATAAAATGCCGCAGAGAACAAAACAAGCAAAAGCACATATGTAACACATCTGTAACACCCTGGCGCAAATGGAGCAAGCGTGATACAATATAGTTACAAAACAAATGTGGATGTGGTCAAATACGGATGGCAATGACTGATGCAGAATACATATATATTCGGAAGCCGCGGTATAAATTAGAGTGTGACCACACACTTGGCACGTAAATTGCAAATACATACAGATAGCAGAGTGCGCAGTATGGAAAAACGGTGTAGTAAAAGGCAATGCGCAAAGGGGGGTAATACCATGACTACCAAATTTCTGAACGAGGAAAGTTACCGCTTTACAAACAAGAACACAAGTAACAGAAAAATTGCGGGCATGGAGAACCTGACTATCCAGGTTGGTTTCTTGGGCCTTATGGCCATGCTGTTGATGGGCTTGATCATGGTGCTATTGATTGTATTGAGCTAGGTGCAGCGCAATGGGCGGGGGATCATATCTGCTAATAGCAATATGTTTGGCAGGCGTCTTCCGCCCATATTTAGTTAAGTTTCAGCGTACTGAAATATCTTACTTTTGGAGCATAAGCCTTGGTTTTAACGCCCCTGAATGGTTTGGGGTTTGATAATCTGATTGTAATCACCTGAGCCTCTACTAAGGGCAAAAAGCAGAGGCATCAGGTGATTGTCATCAGGTGATAGTATATAGGGGATTGCCAAAGCATCAATAGAGCCACAATTCTTTCGCCTAACAGGCGCTTCAACAAACATAAAAATCTTCCCGGGCAATTTCAGAGTATAAATTAGACTGGTCAAAATGTGATTGGTTATGTCAGGGTAGTTTAATACAGACAAACACCCCAAAATGATCTATTATTGAGTAAAGATCGTACCATAGGAGAATGAGGGAGGCATAACCGTTATACCCTCCAATAGACTTGCTTCAATCACCAGACACCCTATTTATTTTGCGGAGTACGATTATCACCTGAATTCCAAGATCTAGATGCCAGGGCCATCCATTGTTGAGAGGAGTTTTGTGAATGCTGAAATATTATGCTCAATTGGAACGTTATGAAGGTAATAAAGCACTCTTCGATATGATAAAGATGTCGATGGTCTCCACTATAGCGAATGAGCCATTGCACATCCACGCCGAGGGTCTGCGGGGTACGGGCAAAACCACCATTATGAGGAAAACCCAGGACATTTTGCCGCCGATTGTAAGAGTAAAAGACTGTATCTACAATTGTGATCCCGCTAAACCGCACTGCCCGGTCCATCGGGGTATGTCCGCGGCGGATATAGCAGATATCGGGATAGAAGCAATTCCAATGCCCTTCGTAGAAATATCGCACTCGGCCAAAGTCGGCACTGTAGCCGGCAGCATAGACTTGGCCAAACTCACTGATACGCGTAAGCCCGAAGCCGGCCTCCTTCCTGGCTTGATACCTCAGGCTCACCGTGGCATCCTATTTGTTGATGAAATAAATCGACTGGCTGATACCGCGCCGGAAATTACCGATATACTTCTGGATTTAATGGGAACCAAGCCCGGTGTGGTTCAAATTGAAGAGGCTGGTTTGCCGGTGGTGTCGGTAAAGGTGAATGTATCGGTTTGGGCAGCGTCCAACCCTGACGAAGACCCGGGCCCGGTAGAAGAGATCCGCCGACAATTGTCGGACCGTTTTGATATGGTGTGCTACATGGGCCGACCAACCTCCATTGATGTTCTAGCGAGAATGCTCAAAGAAAATTTCCATACCACAAAACTGGAACCAGAGCGCGAACAGATGAATCTTGCGGCTATTATGAAGAAACATGAGGAATACACAGAGACCTTGCTCAGATGGGCGGAGATCTACCGGGAGTCGGATCTGCCCGATTTTGTCCGCAACTATATTGCCCGGCTTTATGTCAAGCATAACTTAGAGAGTATAAGGGCTATCGAGGCAATGCAGCAAGGCGCAGTGCTCTATAGCATTATAAACGAGCGTGATCAAGCCAGCATCAATGATGTAACCCGTATTCTGCCGTTGATACTGCAGCATCGTATGGATGCCGACTCGCTCATCAGGGTTATAAATGATGACAGCAAGGGCGGCAGTATGTTTAGTACTGGAGGAAAGAAAGCCGGAGGAAAAGATGAGACGGCTGAAGATGCCGAGTTTTTCAAAAAGGAAGCACGCCCTTTGAAGGATCTTAAACGCAAAGACTTGATTAATACTGAAAAATCGATTGACTTCAACCGTGACTAAGGGGGAATCCCTATGGAAACCGGGCAAAGCCATGTAAACGACGCGGCATCAGTGGCGAATTATCTGGGTCTATACTTGGGGCAGGACCAGGGCGTACGCCTCGGCGATAGCGTAGTGGTGAGCACCAAAGCCCATCGCCGTATGCCTGAGAAAAAAATAAAAGGCCAAGTGGAAATCCTGGTTAATGCCGATGCAGGGCAAACTTATCTAAATTATGTGGACGTCGACCAGATGGTTCATATAGACGTGCACCATATGCCAGGTAACGTAGATGCGCAAAAGGTGGCTCTGACCATATATTGGGCGATCAATGATTATGTGATCGAAGAAGATCCACAACTTCAATATGCCGACGATGTTCGATTCAAAGCCATCGCCGCTTACGCGGAGAAGATTCACATCACCACCAATTTGGGGCAGGGATGGTTGTTCGACATAATGCAGAATGAGATGGAACCATATATCGAAGGTGAGGAAGGTGAAGATCATGTTCATATCCTGGCCCGCTTGAATCGGCAGAATTATGCCTTAATATATATAATCGCCACAGCCGTAGAGGATGCCATACAGCAATCAGGCATCAAACTAGCCGAAGTCCGTAACATCACCCATGGCAAAGAGAAAAAGGTGATGGATGATTTCGGCAACTATATCAAGTTGCCGTGGAAAAAATTCAAAGGCAAGGATGCTATGCTGATGGCCCCGGATGAGAATGTCAATCAGCTGGTGTTGAAATTGGCTGAGAAATTTGGTGGGGTCGAAGATATAGAAGAATGGATGCAGATGTATTCCACTAATATTTTCAAGAGAAAAGGCGCTGACTTTCAGAAGAAAAAATGGGGCGATATTGATCATTATGTCAAGCAACTGGAAGAAATGGGCCTTATGCAAAAGACTCCCCTGGGGAGGGTGTTGACCAAGCAGGGACTGGCTGTACAGGATTACGTAATTAAACATCGAATAGAATTGGAGACTGAGATCAGGCGCAACATTCGCCGGGTGCCGGGGGGAAGGACCTCCCGTTTTAGTAAGATTGGACAATCGGACCAGGATACTACGGATGTTCAATTGGTCAATTACAATCGGACGGTCAATAAGAGAGATAATTGGACAGGAAACATGGCCGTAGCCCAGACGGTGGTTCAGGCTAAGAAAAATGCACTGTTGCGAGGGGATAAACGACTATCTATCAAGAAAGAGGATCTTCATTTCTACGATAAGAAAAGCTATATACCCATAGATATTTGCCTATTGTTGGATGCCAGCGGTAGTATGGCCGGCGAAAAGCGTCAGGCGGCCAGCTTTCTGGCCCAGCATTTGCTTCTAACCGGCAAGGAACGGGTGGCGGTAGTGACTTTTCAAGAAAGAAGCGCTAGAGTGGTGGCCCCCTTCACCCGCAGCCAACGGGAATTGACTAAAGGATTACAGACCATAAACCCGGCGGGCATGACGCCATTGGCCCATGGGATAATGACCGCTCTGGAGCTAATAAAAAACAGCCGGGTGCGCAATCCACTCCTGGTTTTGATAACGGATGGAATCCCTAACGCGGCGTTATGGACCATGGATGCTCAGGCTGATGCGCTGTCAGCTGCGGCTAATATACCTGAACAGAAACTGCGCTTCATCTGCATTGGGGTCGAATCAAATGCCAGTTTCATGGAGAAACTGGCCCAAGCCGGGGAAGGGGCACTCTACCTGGTCGACGACTTGAACAAGGAGAATCTTATCAATCTGGTTCGTTATGAAAAGAAGAATATCGTTAAAAAGTAGGTACAGTGTAGGCCAATGCCCCTTCCGTTACGGATTCCTGCATATGCCTTGAGGCCATAACCGGGGTAATGGGCCGGGTTATAGGTGCGTGCCAATCGCGCCAAAAGGGTGGTGTATTTAGGAACATTAAACTATAATTAGAGGCATAGTTATTTTTCGTAGTTATCACAAATCCCTCATTTATTTGATTCAGCATTATTGTAAGGGAGAATAACTATTATGAGTGATTATGCCAGCATTATTGAACCCTTTGGCTTTGAGCCAACAAAACAGGATTTCGCCGCTGCTGGCGTCGATACGATCTTTAACGATTCGACCAATGTGGTGAAACTATGAAATTTGGCCCGTTAGAATTGCTGGTAGTAGGGGTACTTACCTACTATCTAATCAAGGGGATCATGTTCTTGGGCATGTGGGTCGGTTTGGGGCGCATGACTGAGATAGGAAAAGAGCGGGCTGCCAAGCAAGCCGAAGAGAGCAGGTTGAAGCGCGAGAAGAGGGATCAGAGAGCTCGGGAAAACGCCAAACCAAAAGATTGAGGAAGGGAGCCTTGGGATTTATGAATAGCCTGCAGATTAAATTCCTGGTATTCATCGCCGTAGTGTTTGTTATTACCATGGTATTTGCCTTCATAGTATATCGCCAGTTCAATAAAGTGGGAAAGACGGCCATGGAAGCCAAGCAGCGGCAACAGGAATACCAGGACCAATTGGATATACAGAATGAAGGCTTTTCCCAGCAAGACTTTGAAAATCTGATGTCTGACGATCAACAAAAGAACCAAACCGAATAATCATCAGAGAACTGTCCAACCTGACTCGGTCAGGTTTTTTTTCGGGTGTTTTGGGAATAGCCCCCTGTTTGATTGGCAAAGCTCATGGTAAAGTATCGGGGGATTAATCATGTTGAAAAAAACCATCATATATTTGAGCCTGTTTGCCATTATCAGCTTCTCCGGTGATTCCTACCTTAAGTATTGCATAGCCCAACAAAACAAACACGAATCACCATATCGACTAGCATTTGCATCCGTCGGAGCAAATTTGCTCGAATCCCGACTGGACTGTTGGGCAACAATAAAGATAGACGGAAGCCAAAATCAATTGAATCAAGTCTTGACGCAATTGATTCAACACCTAAATCTGCCTACCGAAACCGACAAGATCCTGCACGAGGAAAACAAGGATATCACAACACTCCAGTACAATCTGGTGCTGGGCAACATGGGATACTGCTTTCTTCTCCAATCCAACCAGACCAAGGATAGGATTTATATACTAATAACGGTTACCGGGGAAGAAGAAAACGTTTATTGGTATGAATCCAAACTGCGCCAATTGTATGATTGTACTGTGTATTATCAATATCGTGGGATAATTGATGCTCAAGCGACGTTGATTGGACAAGAAGAACTCCTCAGCATCTTGTTAACCAACTTAAATGCAACCGTTAAAAGCAGCTACCGGGAAAACTCAATGTCGAGTCTTACCGGTTATAGTTCCTCTATCCCAATTCGCCCAGTGAGCGTCGACAGGGAGTCAGTAAATCTTCAGGCGGCTATGAGGTCTAACAGCGACGGTAAAATTGAAGTCTATTTAGGGATGCCATTCTTATTATGTGATTATTAACCATTTTGGTTATTAAGGGAGGTGATGATTTTAGTTGAAGATGGTGATCAAAGGCAAATCGACACTGAAGGGCAAAATTGAGGTAAGCTCCTCAAAAAATGCAATTTTGCCGATATTGGCGGCATCTATTCTAACCGACGATGTAGTTGAGATAGATAGGGTACCGAAGATAAATGATGTCACCGTAATTGGGACCCTATTGGGAGAATTGGGTAAGCAGACATCTATCCTGGATAGAAAGATTGTGATGGGCGGCAAGGTCCTCTCTCACCATCCGCCTTATGATCTGGCACGGCAGATACGGGCCTCAGTCTTGGTGATGGGCCCTCTCCTGGCCCGCTTGGGCACGGTGCGGGTGGCTCTGCCGGGTGGTTGTGCCATCGGTTCCCGGCCTATTGATTTACATCTGAAGGGGTTTCATGCTCTAGGGGCCGAGATCAACCTGCGCTCCGGAGACCTGATTGCCAATACCAATGGTCTGAGAGGGGCACACGTTTATCTCGATTACCCGAGTGTGGGGGCTACTGAAAACATTATGATGGCCGCAGCAATGGCAGAGGGAATCAGTTATATCGAGAATGCCGCGCTAGAGCCGGAAATAGCTGATCTGGCTAATTTCATAAACTGTATGGGAGGCAAGGTAAGCGGAGCTGGAACCAATGTAATAAGGATTGAAGGAGTCAAAGAATTTAAAGGGGTTAATTATACTCCCATCCCGGATCGAATAGAAGCCGGTACGTTAATGGTAGCGGTGGCGGCCACCAAGGGAGAAGCAATTATTAATAATGTTATACCCGAGCATGTCAAGGCCATAACCGCAAAATTAACCGAGAGCGGTACAGAGGTTGTTGAGAATAAGCACAACGTTGAAGTAAGAAGACTATCCAAGATCAATCCTGTTTATATAAAAACCCTTCCTTATCCTGGTTTCCCAACCGATATGCAGCCGCAATTCATGGCCTATTTAAGCTGTGCCAATGGCAGCAGTATAATAAGCGAATCAGTTTTCGAGAACCGGTTTATGCACGTACAGGATTTATCACGAATGGGTGCTGATATTAAAACCGAGGGCAAAATCGCTATAATCAAAGGAATGAGAAAACTGACGGGGGCTCAGGTTAAGGCCTCAGATCTGCGAGCGGGCGCGGCTTTGATAATAGCTGGATTATCTGCCCAAGGCGACACAGTTTTATTGGATAGCCACCACGTGGACCGTGGTTATGAAGATATCACCGGGAAATTGAATGCCATGAGCGCCCAAATCCAATCAATACCTTAGGCTCCATTAAGAAACGCATTAATTAGTATAAGGAACATGGCATCAGTGTCATGTTCTTTAAATATCTATAGATATGAGGCGAAAAAGCAAAAAGACCGGTATTCTCTTGTCCGTCATTGCCGGGGCGATGACTATATGGTTCTTTTTCCTCAACCATTCCTCAGTTGGTCAACCGGAAATTCAATTATATCTCCATCAAGAGGGAAAGGTAATTAAACTGGAACTGGAGGAATATTTGATTGGCACGGTAGCTGCGGAAATGCCGGCTTCGTTTGAAATCGAAGCGCTTAAGGCACAAGCTGTATGTGCACGGACTTACGCTGTAAAAAAAATAATAAGCAATAAGTCATATCCCAATGGTGCGGACCTGTCAGACGATGTGACCACTTGTCAGGCATTTGTGCTAGTTTCCAAATTTGCTCCTGCCAATCCTGACCGAGACGAGTTGCTTATTAAGATCGAAAAGGCGGTAAAAGCTACCCGTGGAGAGATACTGCTGTTTGATTCGCAGCCCATCGATGCTTTGTATTGCTCCACCTGCGGGGGGAGTACCGAAAGTGCCAGTGCCGTGTGGGGTTCCTCGATAAGCTACCTGCAGCCGGTCAAATGCGAAGATTGCATCAAATCCCCTCATTACAAACAGGAGACGGTACTCTCTAATGAC
>JAAYJY010000163.1 GCA_012522705.1 Syntrophomonadaceae bacterium
GCAATAAAGATACCCTGCCGGGGGTAGAGCAGGAAATGTCCCGTTGGTGGGGTAATCGATAATGGAAGTGCAGATAAGCCGACTCCATTCGTTCGATTTGCCATTGCCTCGTTTCATGACCCCGGGAGCGGCGGGTATGGACATTTATGCTGCCAATGCCGAGCCGGTAATAATCGGGGTGCGGCAGCGGGTGTTGGTTCCTACCGGAATTGCCCTGGCTCTGCCCCAGGACTGTGAAGCCCAGATCAGGCCCCGCAGCGGCCTGGCCCTCAATCACGGGCTGACCCTCCTCAACAGCCCGGGGACCATTGACTCTGATTACCGGGGGGAAATCAAGCTTATTGTTATAAATCTGGGGGACAAAGAGTATACATTACTCAGAGGAGAACGAATCGCCCAGATGATCTTTACCCGGGTAATCAAGCCGGAGTTGATTGAGGTGGAATCCCTCGGCAACACCGAACGGGGATCGGGGGGATTTGGGCACACCGGTATATAGGGGGTAGGAAAGATGCGCCTGAACGACTTGGTAGGCAAAGAGATGGTAAACATTTATGACGGGATGAGGATGGGTACGGTGGGTGAATCCGACCTGCTCCTGGACCAGGAGAGCGGACAGATCGTATCCATAGTACTGCCCAACCGGGGCAACATGTTGACCTTCTGGACCGACCGCCAGAAATTGGTCATACCTTGGGAAGCGGTCAAAAAGATCGGCCGCGAAGTGATCGTGGTGGAACTGGACAATACCCATATGCGCCTCAAGAATAATTCTGTTTGATCGTTGCCAGGAACCTAAACCATTCGGGCTTGGCTATATACAGTAATAAACCGTTCTGGCTGTGCACTATGGTGTGCACGGAAAGGGCGGTTTTGTCATGTGGGGAGAGTGGCTATCTGGATGATCTTTCCCGTCTATGGTTTGGACCTTCTATTGATAATTGGGTTACAATAGTATATTATAATCTGAAATTTCAGAAGGAGGCCAAACCAGTGACAGACAGATTCAGCAAAGAAGGTCTTACCTTTGATGATGTTTTACTTTTACCCGGACATTCTGTCGTGATGCCCCAGGATGTAGATGTTTCCACCCGTCTGACCAAAAAAGTGCGCTTGGAGACTCCGATCATGAGTGCGGGTATGGATACGGTCACCGAGGCGCGGATGGCAATCGCCATGTCCCGTGAAGGCGGCATTGGAATTATTCATAAAAACATGACCATTGAGGAACAGGCCCGGATGGTGGATCGGGTAAAACGCTCCGAACATGGAGTCATTTCGGACCCCTTTTTTCTTGCTCCGGACAATAAGGTTAATGATGCCCTGCGCATAATGGAACACTACCATATATCCGGAGTGCCCATCACCGAAGGCCGGAAACTGGTGGGCATCCTGACCAACCGTGACCTGCGCTTCGAGACTGACTTTGAGCAACCCATCAGGAATATAATGACCAGTGAAAGGTTGGTTACCGCTCCGGTCGGCACCACAATGGAAGAGGCCATGCAGCTGCTGCGCAAGTATAAGATAGAGAAGCTTCCCCTGGTTGATGAGGACTTCAGCCTGATGGGGCTGATCACTATCAAAGATATAGAGAAAACCCACAAATATCCCCGGGCGGCCAAGGATAGCCGGGGGAGACTGATCGTAGGGGCCGCGGTGGGAATTACCCGCGACACTATGGAAAGGGTGGAAGCCCTCAAGGACGCTGGCGTCGATGTATTGGTGGTTGATACCGCTCACGGTCACTCCGAGGGTGTCCTCCAGATGGTCAGACAGATAAAAAACCGGTTCCCCTCATTGGAATTGGTGGGTGGCAATGTCGGCACCGGAGAGGCCACCCAGGCACTTATAGAGGCCGGCGCCGATGCCATCAAGGTTGGAATAGGACCTGGCTCTATCTGCACTACCCGTGTCATAGCCGGGATCGGTATCCCCCAGATAACGGCGGTGTTGGATTGTGCCAGAGTGGCCAGCAAGTATGATGTCCCCATCATCGCCGACGGGGGTATCAAATATTCCGGTGACATCGTCAAGGCCATCGCTGCTGGCGCCGATGTAGTTATGATGGGCAATCTGCTGGCAGGCACTGAAGAGAGTCCCGGTGAAGAAGTGGTGCTGCAGGGACGCCGCTACAAGGTCTACCGGGGAATGGGTTCCATCGACGCTATGGTTGAAGGCAGCAGCGACCGTTATTTCCAGGAAGGCGCGCAGAAACTGGTGCCGGAAGGCATCGAAGGGCGCATACCATTCAAAGGTTCGGTATCCGAAACCATCTTCCAACTGGTGGGAGGACTCAGGGCTGGGATGGGATATTGCGGGGTCGTAAACTTAGAAGAATTAAAAACCCAAACAAAATTTATCCGCATAACTAATGCTGGTTTGACCGAAAGCCATCCTCACGATGTTTTTATTACCAAAGAGGCTCCCAACTACCAGGTTCTCTAGTCGTGGCAACATATTTACTGCGGCTGGCGTTGGCCGGGATAGCCGGATTCCTTTTGGGGTTGGTTAGTAACCGGCAGGATAAAACTAAATCCAGCGCTGTATTTGCCATTGTCTGCATAAGCTCTGCCTTGCTTTTTATAGTGGCCCTCGGAGTATTCCAGAAGGCTCCCGGCATAGGAGATCCGGCCCGTTTGATCGCCCAAGTCCTGTCGGCGTTGGGATTTTTATTCGCCGGAATAGTCTGGATAGGCAGGGACAAGCGAGTGGAAGGGACCAATACCGCCGCGGCCTTACTGCTGACCGCATTGGTCGGCATGCTGATTGGCGCCGGCCGGCATCAAGTTACATTGGCAGGTGTACTCCTATTTGTTATTATCTATTGGTTATCGGATTGGATCAGATTGGAATTCCGAGGGAAAAGGGTGCGTGATAATGCCGGGGAGAAAAATCCCCCCGGCTGATGCGGGCTATTCAAAATCTATGGCAGTTATCGGGGAACGACGCCACGTTCAGCTATTTCAATGGCTTTGGCAACCATGTTGCCGCAGTCCCTGGAACTGACATCGCCCCATCCCCGGCTGGCTACAACCTGGTCAACTCCCAATTCTCGGGCAATTTCATATTTGAGCTGCTCGGACATGATACCGCGTCTTCTAGCCAACTGATACCCTCCTTATCAACAGCCCGCAATATTTATTCTCTCTTGGAAAGCGGTTTATGATGCTGATAAAATAATTAAATAAATGTAATGAATTGGCTTATTAAAGCCGCTATAATAGTATAGGGTCGCTGCGGCGGTCCCAACGATTATTTTAATGGTTTTACCAGGAGGTACCCAGATGAGATATGAAGGTAATGTTTTCCGGCCGCCCAGTGAGGCCCGGAGCTATATACTACAGTGTACGGTGGGCTGTTCCCACAACCGCTGCACTTTTTGTTCAATGTATAAAGATAAGAAATACCGGGTACGGGATCTGGCCGAAATCATGGCGGACATACGCTTGGCCGGAGAGTATTATGGCGATTTGTACAAAGTGTTCCTGGCCGATGGCGATGCTCTGGCCATGCCTACCAGCGATTTGCTGGAGATATTGGCCGCACTCTATCAGACTTTCCCCAGCCTCAAACATGTAGGCATCTATGCCAGCCCGGACAGCATCCTGGGCAAAAGCCCGGAGGATCTTATAAAACTGAAAGAAGCCGGGATAACCATGGCCTACCTGGGGGTTGAAACTGGCGACCGCAAGCTGCTGGAGGATATCCGCAAAGGTGTTACCTATGAAGAAATGGTGGAAGCAGGGCGGAAAGTGAGAGAGGCGGGGATACTGCTATCAGTTACCATCATATTGGGATTGGCCGGGAGAACCCCGCAGGCGGTCGACCATGCCCGCAATACCGCCAGGATTTTAAACGAAATCAACCCTGATTATATTGGTGCCCTGACCCTCATGCTGGAGCCTAAAACAGAGATGTACCGGCGGCTCCAACGCGGTGAATTTGAACTGCCCAACCCCTTCGAGATACTCGATGAGCTGAGGTTGATCATTCAGGGGCTGGAAGTACAGGGCACTGAATTCCGCAGTAATCACGCCTCCAATTATCTGGCTATCAAAGGGAGACTGCCGGAGGATAAGCAGAAGATATTGGCTCTGATCAACAACATCATTGACACCAACGACCGCAGCTATCTGCGTCCCGAATATATGCGGGGCTTATAGAAGCAATAAACATAATGGGCATCATGATCATGGAAGGTTAGGGAGGAGACAAATGGCACTGTTTGGCAACAAGGATGAGAACCTGTTCTTTCTGTTTTCGGAGAGCGCCCGGGTGGTCTTGAATGGCGGCGATATCCTCAATGATGTAGTGGAAAACTATGAGAACCTGGATAGCAAAATGGCTGCCATGACCACTTTGGAAAACGAAGGGGACCGGATCATCGAGACCCTGGTGCGCAAGCTGCATACCAGTTTCATTCTGCCATTTGACCGTGAGGATGCGCTGCAGTTGGTGCAGAAGCTGGCCAACACCCTTGACTACATCACCGGCATCATAGACATCATGTGCCTGGTCAAGGAGGGAAAGCCCAATATACGCATCAAGCTAATGATTGATGTATTGTACGAAGCCCTCGTTTTGCAAAAAAAGGCCATAGAACTGCTGCCCAAACTGGAAAAAAACCGGACTATGATGTTGCAGTACTGTGAACAGATACGACAATTGGAACACAAACAAGACAAATACTACCGTCAGGGCTTGGGGGATCTGTTCGAGAACGAGAAAAATGCGGTCCGGATATTAAAATGGCGTGGGGTCTACGAACACATTGAGATGGCCCAGGACCACATAGAAGATGTGGCCATTTTGCTGCGCAATATAGCTATCAAATATTCATAAGGGCATCATCGGGCCGTCCCAACAGCGGGCAAAAAGTCTGTTTCCTGGCAGGCATTCCCGGTTAATGCAGTTTTAGAGTTTTATTTACTCGCTCTGAGCTCATGTTCGACACTCAAACCAGCGTTTTGCTCTGGCCCTTTATACCCATTTGCGGCTGCGGAAGAAACCCACCATCCCCGTCGCGAGGACAATCATGCCGAAAAGAATAAACCACACTGCAAAAGGATTTTCCTGCCCGGGAAAATCCACATTCATTCCGAAGAAACCGGTTATCACCGTAAGCGGCATCATGATAATACTAATAATGGTCAGGATGGTGATGATCTCGCTGGTTCGGCCAGTCAGAACCGAGTAATATGTCTCCATGGTACTGTTCAAAAGGTCGCGGTAGGTGTTTATCGAATCCAGGATGCTGTTGAGGTTGTCTGCCAGATCCAAATAATATGGGATGTTGTCATCCTGTACGAAAAAGGAATAGCGCCCTTTGATATTGACGAATATATGCCGCTGAGGGATCATGACCTTGCGCAGCAATATGATTGTGCGACGCAAGGTGGATATTTCCTCGGTAATATCTTTGCTCCTACTGAGGAACACGTCGTCCTCCAGTTCGTCGATACGTTCTCCCAACCTCTCCATGATGGGAAATGAATCGTCGACGATATTGTCAACAATCTTATAGAGAAGGTAATCCGGCCCGCGTTTCATATACTCATTGGTCTTGAGGCTGACCCGGGCTGCCTTGCCTACCGCCAGCAGGGCGACGGGATGAATGGTGACGATATAGTTGGTGCCGATGAAGACATCCAATTCTATGCTCGATATTTCATCCTCTTCCTCAGCCTCCTCAAAATAACGCAGGGCATGGAAGACGAAGAAATAGTAGTCATCATAATCGTCGATCTTGGCGCGGGGGCTTTCCTGAAGACAGTCCTCCAGGGCCAGGGGATGGAAATCGAAGAGCTTGCCCACATAGGCCAATTCCTGTTCTGAGGTATCATAGAGGTCTATCCAGAGAAGGTTTTCCGGCGCCGCCAATAATTCTTGGGTATTGTTCAAATCCACGTCATGATACATCTTGGTATCGGCGTGATTGTACCAGTAAGTCTTGATCAATTCTTGGTCCCTCCTTTTTCACATAGAAGGGCTACCAGACCGACCGGTGCTGAAATGAGTCCCTTCTATATAATAGGCCATATAATCCAAAAATTCCGCATGACGATCGATCCGCGGGTATAGGTTCCATTTCACCACCGCCCTTCTGATTAGAATTTGCTCCCCACTACTGTTACAATTGACTTGCCTGCTCAGACCCCTAGATTAATAATATACCTGTATCGGCGTATTATTGTCAATCCAAGTCCTACGCAGGGGATAGTATGACTAATAAGTGGAAAAAGTACTCTATAGATGGGAGGATGCCAAATGTTGCGCAAAATCACACTTACAGTACTGATCATTTTGGGTGTTTTGTTTGGAGCAGCCTTTTCGTTTGGTCTTCCCTATGCTGCAGTTCCCAAGTCATCCACAGTATATGATATCAACGGGCAGGTAGTGCAGGGATTATCCGAGCAGAACCAGGTCCAGGTAGACATCGGCCAGATATCGCCGCATTTCGTCAACGGAATAATCGCCATTGAGGACAAGAGTTTTTATCGCCATCACGGGGTCGACATCAGCGGGATGCTGCGGGCCATGCTTACCAATATCAAAGCCGGTGAGATAGTGGCGGGAGGCAGCACTATCACCCAGCAAACCGCTAAAACTTTGTTTTTGAGCAATGAAAGGACTTGGAGCCGCAAAATCAAGGAACTATACTATTCCATCTTGATGGAGAGCCGCTACAGTAAAGAAGAAATCCTGACCATGTACTGCAACAGCATATATTTCGGTGCCGGTGCCTATGGTGTGGAACTGGCTTCCCGTACCTACTTTGCCAAACCCGCTGTAGATCTAACCCTTGGCGAAGCTGCGCTGCTGGCGGGATTGCCCCAGAGTCCCAGTTATTACGATCCCTATTTGCGTCCTGAGGAAGCCAAGGTCCGGCAGAGGCAGGTGCTGCAGCGGATGGTCGAGGAGGGGATTATCAGCGCGGAGGAACAAAAGGCCGCTGCTGATGAAAAACTGATCTACAAGCGGGCTCAGTTCGCGGCCGGGGAAGCCCCCTATTTCGTAGCGGTGGTACACGATTACCTGCGCGAGAAATACGGTGACAGCATGGTTTACCGGGGCGGTTTGCGGGTGTACACGACCTTGGATCTCAATATGCAGAGGGCGGCCAACGAAGCATACCTGGCCGGACTTGAAAATCAGAATGCCGATTTGCAGGTGGCCTTGGTGGCCCTGGACGTGAAGACCGGCCAGATCAGGGCTTTGGTAGGGGGGCGGGATTTTAGCGGATCCAGCTATAACCGGGCCTTTGCGCAAAGACAGCCAGGCTCGACTTTTAAGCCCTTTGTTTATTCTCTGGCTCTGGAGCGGGGATACAACCCAGCCAGCACGATCATGTGTGAGGAGAGGGTGTACAAACTACCCAATGGCGAGACCTACAAACCCAA
>JAAYJY010000164.1 GCA_012522705.1 Syntrophomonadaceae bacterium
AAAAAAACACTACTATATTTGGTCGGGTTTAAGAACATCGAGAATATGAGCTGCCTGCGCCTAAAAATGCAGGCAATTATTCTCTCTGGAGAGCGGGGAGTGAATAGCTGTGAAATCACAAACACCGAGGAAATTGATAGCCTTGGCGCTGGTTCTGTTGGCAGCATCGTGGCTGCTGGCTGGTTCCGGCGCCAATGTCAATAACGAAACGGAGATCCCGGTCTTTACAGCCGATTCGTTTGCCATGGGTACCGTTATTTCGCAAAATGTATATGGAGAGGATGGACAAGCGGCCGTTGATGAGGCGATTATCAAGCTTTCTGATTTGGATGGACAGTTGACCTTCAATGATAACCAGGGTGATATTTACCGGCTAAATAAAAACGCCGGCAACGGGTATGTGGAATTGGATCCCGAGACAGTCAGGGTCATCGAAAAGGCCCAGCAGGTGGCGGCGTTCAGCGGCGGAGCCTTTGATATCACCGTAGGCCCGCTGGTAAAAGCCTGGGGGATCGGAACCGACAACGAGAGAATACCATCCGCTCAGGAACTGGAGGCACTACTCCCCTTGATTGGTTATCAAAATGTCGACATCGACCATAACATGGTCAGTATCAAGCGGGGTCAGATGGTAGATCTGGGCGGCATCGCCAAGGGATACGCCGGGGACGCGGTTATCGAAGTCTACCAACGACATGGCATCACCTCTGCATGCGTAAATCTGGGCGGCAATGTGGTGACTTTAGGCAGCAAGCCGGATGGCAGCCCCTGGAGGGTGGGCATCCGTGACCCCCGGCCGGGCAGCAGCGGGAACGAAGCAAGCCTGGGCGTAGTCAAGGTCATCGATAAAGCGGTGGTGACCGCCGGCGATGACCAACGTTACTTCCTGGCTGATGGGCAGCGTTATCACCATATCCTGGATCCGAGCAACGGATACCCGGCCCGCTCCGATCTAATGAGCGTGACCCTGGTCACCGATTCCTCCCTGGACGCAGATGCTCTGGATACCGCGGTCTATATTCTGGGTCTGGATCAAGGCCGGGAATTGCTCCGCCAATACGGAGGAGTGGAGGCGGTATTCGTGACTACCGATAATAGAGTCTATGTGACCGAGGGACTAAGAGACGATTTCGAATTCCTGGGCAGCGACAGCGGATATGTATATCAGCCGTGATATCCCGTGAACGGAGGATTTGAGATATGGGAAATAAAAAAGGCGTAAAAAAAGGCGACTGGTTCTTATTGGCCATCGGCCTGCTGGCGGCAGTCGTCCTGGTCGGACTGTACCTGAACAATGGCCCCGCCCAGAGCCAGGAAAGCGACAGCCGCATTGCGGTCATAACCAGAGATGGCAATACAATAGCCGAGTTGGATTTGAACGAGGTGGAAGAGCCCCGCTATTTCATACTGGATGAGGGGATCCATGTTTGCATCGTGGCCGAAAACGGCTCGATCAGGTTCCTGGAGGCTGATTGCCCTGATAAAATCTGTGTTAAAACCGGTACCTTGACGGAACCGGGTCAACAGGCGATCTGCATGCCCAGCAAGACCATCGTCAGGATTCTGGACAACTAGATTGCAGAGGAAGGCCCCAGCATCCTTTATTTCCAGACCGCCCCGATGGGATCTATCCTGGGGCTGCATACCGGCGGAGAGCTGTTCGCCCCAGCGCTATACGCTATAATAGAAACATCATTAACTAAGGGTCAGACTAAGGGGGAGAATGTTTAAATGAGATTTCTGGCAGGAGTAGTTTTAGGGATATTCATAGGTACCGGGGGAACTATGGCAATTACCGGCAATGATTTTAGGAATGCGGGGAAGATTGCGGCCGAAGCAGTCACCAAGACCGTGCAGATAGTAGCGAAGTATGTGGATAAGGAAACCCTGGAAGCGATCCAGGGTGAGGTGAACCGAGAGTTGGTACCTTCGTTGACCGGGCGGGACAAGCCGGATGATTAGGGGGATGATAGTCATGGCCGGTCATATGTATACACTCAATCCACGCTGGGATTGGTTATACTAATAAAGTATTTGCTTTTCCCCCAAGAACATGTCAATGGAATTGGTGTCTGGTTGGCTGCCAGGCAGACTATGGTATAGAATACAAGGGGAAAAGCAAAAGGCGCAGGGGCGTCGAATAATGGACAAGCAATGATTAAGGAGGAATAATTGGTGAACCAGATCGAAAAAGCGTTGATGTATGCCCTGTTTGTTCATCTGCACCACAATATCGACAAGGCCATAGATTTTGGGGCCTTCAAGAGACTGAATGATAAGGTGGATGCCACTTGGCCCGGGGCTCTCCTAATAGGACCGGATGCCAACGACGACGCGGCGGTAGTCAAGATCCCCGGCACCGAGACCATTATAGCATCCAAAATGGAGAGCCATTGCAGTCCCTGCGTGCCGCGGCCTTATGACAGCGCTGCTACCGGTGCCGGCGGGGCTATGCGGGATGTGGTGGCCATGGGCGCCCGTCCTCTATTCATCATGGATTTCATCGGTACCCGTCCTTTGGAAGAAAAGGTGCTGGTGGGACCGTGCGGGTTCGAAGGCACCTGCACTTGCGGTAAATGCGTGGAGATGACCAGCCAGGATCGCCTCAATCTAATGCTTAAGGGGGTTCGGGACATGGCCGATGCCATGGATGTGTTTGTGGCCGGAGGCGGTTTTTCTACCTCCTTTAGCGATATTGTCCCGGCGGTGGTTATCAGTGTGGTAGGCAAGCAGATAAGTGAAAAGCCCCTGACCAAGCCGGCCAAAGCGGCCGGCGACATCATAATCATCGCCGGCCAGACCAGTAATGACGGCAACGACTCTTTATACCGGGCCGGGATGGTTACCGAGATGCGTCCGGCCATCGCCCTGTTTGCGGAGGAAAGAGCGGTGATGGACGCCAGTTTGGCGGCCATTAAGACCGGCAAGATCAAAGCCTGCTCGGATCTGGGCGCAGCTGGGATCGGAGCCGGCGTGTGCGAATCAGCCCGCTTCGGCGGATTGGGAGCCCGGGTGGACCTGGCCAGGGTGCCGCTGCGGGTGCAGGAAATCACCCCGGAGGAGATTCTGATCTGCGAGACCCAGGGCCGGATGTTGTTTCAGGTGGCTCCTTTAGATGTGGAGGAAGTGCTGGCGGCACTGGCTTCCGAAAACGTACCGGCGGCGGCGATCGGAGAAATTACTGACGCCCAGGAAGCGGTTTTCACTTTCGGCGATCAGCAGATAGCGGTCATACCCAACCAACCCTCGCCAGAGCAGTTGCAGATACTGAGGGACTAGCCCGTATTTGGATGGCCACGATGACCTGGTTCAGCAGTGATGGATCAGGTCATTTTATTTGGGTGCGCCCGGCCCAAGACCCTGTTTGTACTAATAAAACGCAAAAACGTTATAAGAGCTGGGCTTGTATAGGTTTCCTCATGGGTCAAGGGTATCCTGGGGCCGACACCCTCGTTTATTGACAGGGAGCAGATAATGGACAAGAAAAACAAAGATGCCGTGATCATAATCTTGATCGTCAACGCTATCCTGATCTCCCTCCTGGAACTCCTGATCCCGGTTCCCATCCCGGTACCAGGGGTCAAGCTGGGATTGGCCAACATAATAACCATTATCGCGATTGTGTTTTTGGATTTGAAGGATGTGTTGCTGATCGTCTCCACCCGGTGCGTGGTGACCGCGGTCCTCAGCAAGGGAATCACTGCCTTGCCCTTCAGCTTGACTGGCGGGATTCTCAGCGCGCTGGTCATGTGGTGGTGCTATCGGAAGATGTCCCGGCTGCTGAGTATCAAAGGAATCAGTATTGCCGGAGCTATCACCCATAATGTGGCCCAATTGCGCGTGGCCTCGTTGTTACTGAGGGAGAGTGTCCTGTTATACTATCTTCCCGTGCTGATGGTATCGGCGGTAGTCACCGGCCTGATAACCGGGTTTATCAGTGAACTCACGGTGGAGAAAATCAGAGCGCAGGGTATATTCAAAGAAACGACGCTGAACTCAAGGATGTGAACCGGGAGTGGCTCATTATTCAACTCCGCCTGCCCGCCTGAAGGTGGAAATAGACCCGGGAATCAAGGGGATCGTCGCCCTGGTGCTGATGGTCCTGGCCGGCTTGAGCAACAACGCTTGGAACATGGCGGTTGTGGCAGCATACCTCCTGGTGATCACGGTTTTCGTGATCGATGACTACCGATTCGTAGTCAAGAGCCTGGCTTCCTACGCAATCATTTTTATTGTGCCCTATCTGATCGGATTGTTGTTGTCCCGGTTGGTTAGCCTGGTTGTGCCGGGGGGAGATGCTATGACCGGTGCCGCTCTGGTAACAGCGGGGGTAAAACTGCTTAAGCTGTTCTTCCTGTGGTACATCGGCAGCCTGTATTTTACCACCACCCCATTTGGGTCCATCGCCGGGATGCTGAACCGGTTTTTCCGACCCATCAATGGGTTGGGAGTGCCTGTGACCAGATACCTGCATATGGTGGTCGGGATCGTTGAGCAGTTGACTCAGGCCGCCGACCTTTTTATGAACGATGTCTTTGCCAGGGCCCGCCAGGTGTTCAGCGACGATCAGCTCGGCATCAGGCCCAAACTCCAGGAACTGGCTGATATACTGGCCACTTTCATCGCCACTTCACTGCAGCAGACCGAACAGGTCCACAACAATTCCTCCCGGACCGTCCTCGAATCATACCGACTCAGGATTGGGCGCAGCGAAATACTGGCTGTTCTAAGTCTTGTGGCTTGCCTGCTGCTGTTTTATTACCCGCCCATGAATTGAATGGCATCGCTCCAATCCATATCTGGATGATCCTGCCCGCCTGGACCAAAAAAAAAGAATACCCCCTCGCAGGTTCGGAAGTATGCCTGGAACTCCAATATTTACGATGATGAGCTGGAGCCCATAAGAATCACCATGGTCAGGCCGAGCTAATTGATGACGGTTACCATTCTGGGCTCCGGAGCCCATTCGACGGTACAATCGAGATTCTCAGCGATGAAGCGCAGCGGCATCATGGTCCTCCCGTTGCTGATAAAGGGCTGAACGTTCTGATTGGTGGAATCCACCGGCACCGACGCGTCGTTGACAGTAGCGTTACTGTTGCCAATCTTCAGGCGGATTGTCTTATCCGCCTGGGTGATGGTCACGGTCTGATCTGCGGCCTGCCACTGTATCTCAGCTCCGATATTGTCGGTGACAAAGCGGATGGGCATAAAGGTGCGCCCCTCATGAATCATCGGAGCGGTATCCATGGTATTGCTGACACCATTGACCGTATATTCGGTGCTGCCGATGAAATATTTAAGGACACTGCCGCTGGGCTCAGGGGCGATATATGTGGCCTTAAGGTTGGTTATCATATCGCGGTTGTGGGTCTCCTCGTCGTTGTAATCGGCGGTTACCGGGATATTGTTCTGGGTATTGCCGCCAACGGTTACGGTCCCGCTGAAAAGCACTTTACTCGACCAGCTGTAACTGCCTTCCACAAAAAACCGGTACGTTCCGACCGGCACCGCATTACCGTTCTCATCCCGGCAATCCCAGATATACTTGCGCTCTCCGTCCCGCATTATAGTCGCTCCAGAGATGGCGTCCAATTGCAAATCGCTTAATTGGGAGGGTTTGGCTTTGGAAACCCAAACCGGGATGCTTTCCGGTCTTTCCAAATATCCGCCCTTAGAGGTATAGCTGGTGACATAGACAGTCTTTATAAGCTTCCCGTTGTTGTCTTCGATCCATACTGCATACTGGGCCGAGGCCAAGCCCATCCCTGGTTCGACAGGGACACCTCGCTTGAAGTCGAAGGTTATCTCCAATTTACCGGCATCGGAACTGTATGCGGATTTGGAAAAGTAACTAATGTAGAAACCCGTCGTCACCAAGGCAACAATAGCAATGATCAAGCTAAGTTTTTTCATTCCGGCAGCACCTCCATAATCTTAAAAAAATAAATATCTTATCAGGGCATAAATTCCGAATCCTGCTCCCAGCAGGAGGTACATCAT
>JAAYJY010000165.1 GCA_012522705.1 Syntrophomonadaceae bacterium
GAGCCGGCCATCGCAGGTGATAAGGGCGACCCTTTCCCAGGGCCGGACCCAATCCATTAGGGTGGTTTGAGCCTGAATGCGAAGCCGGATAAGATCCCCGTAAGTCAGGACCTCGCCGCTGTACATAATCAAAGCGGCCTTGTCGCGGTCTTGGCAATGGGCATCGATCAATTCAGAAAAAAGGCCTTTTTCGGTCGGCATCTAGGGTTGTCCTCCTTATAGGTGAAATCTTGTGGAGCGTTGGCATCGCTGCGCTGGGCGGCGCCGGAATGGTGCTACATGAAGCTGAGCCTCAACATGCGCAGGCGCGCCACCGCACCGATCATGCCATGCCTGAGCAGAGTGGCCTGCAGCCGGGTGTAGGTGTGATTCCTGGTGCTGACGGCCCTGATGTGGTCGCCCCGGGCGACCTCCTGCAGTGCGGATTGCACGATATCGGAGCCCATCAGCTCGGCCAGCTGGCCCTTGATGGCCGCGTAACGGTCGGGCGCGTAAAGATATTCATTATGGCAGCAGGTGCTTATGAACCGCAAAACCAGAAAAGCCATCAGGTCGCGAAACTCCTCCAACTGGTCCAATTGGACCAGTTGCCGGCGGTAAATGTCCAACAGGGCCAGATATCTTGGCGCCAGACGAGGTCGGTAAGAATGGGTTATGGACCCTTCATTCAGGCAGTAAACGTATACATGCTGGTTGAGCAAGGATAGCTGGGGATTATGGGTGAAAAGGAGCAGGTTGAACAGGATATCCTCTCCCGAAATGCGATGATTGGACTCAAACCTAATCCCCGTTTCCTTGATAAAAGAATGGCGATATAGCTTGCCCCAAGCCGTGATTCCATAGGCTGGGGCAATGAAGTAAACGAACCTCCAGGCAGGATCCCGGGTCTCCTCCCGGGTCAGGGGCCGGTCGCCTATGGCTCTGCTGCAGCGCAGCTCACCATCCAGCACCCTGTTGTTGGCCGCCACGATGTCCGCCCCGGTGTCCAGGGCATTGTCCAGCATGACCGCGATGGCCTCAGGCTCCAGGTAATCGTCCGAATCGACGAAAGCCAGGTAATCCCCCCGGGCCATATCCATACCGGCATTGCGGGCCATCCCTATGGTACGGTTTTCCTGCACCCGGGTCCTTATCCGGGCGTCCCGGGCGGCATACTGGTCGATGATGGCCTGGCTGCCGTCCGGCGAACCGTCATTGACGATGATGATCTCCAGGTTCGCATAGGTTTGGGAGACGACCGAGTCCAGGCAGCGGCGCAGATATTTTTCCACATTGTAAACGGGAATGATGACGCTGACCAATTTTTCCATACCAATGCCTCCGCTGATATCATAGACAGTCATAATATATGATACCAATCGACAATCGCATTTGGATAGATACTTTTGTATAATTTAGAACAGGGATTTCCGAACCCATTATCCATGAACAGTTCCGCATTGCGCACGGATTTCGGCCGCCATCGGGCCGGGGAAAAAGAAGGCGGATTATGAAGAAACGCATTGACAGGGCTATGGCTGCCCTGGGCCTCTATAATTTTTGGACCCTCATGGTCAAACTGCATGAACTGTATGTGATCAATCCCGCCCGGTTTTACCGGTCGGGCCGTCCCGCTGCTGCGGAGTCCGGTTGGGAGGCCGCGCCCGACAATCATGGTGTACAAGCTGCCCTCGCCCGGGACCCATCGGGGGTGGGGGTTAAGCCCAGGACCATCTGGTATTTGGTCCATTGTTTCTATCCGTTCAGCCAGGGGGGAACGGAAAGGTTCGTGTACAATCTGGCCCGGCAGGCCCAGCAGGAAGGTCATCGGGTCAAGGTGGTGACCTATAACGCCCTTGCCAACCGCCGCCATTTCAGCCACCGGGTGGGGGGCATACTGTACGGCGAATACCAGGTGGATGGCCTGGAGGTCATTGAATACCGGCATCGCCGGGCGCCCCGGGGCATCGTCCACGATATCTTGACCGAAGACCCTGATGTAGACGGTTTTGTGGGGTTCCTTATTAAACGGGAGCGGCCCGACATCGTCCATGCCGCCTATCTGCAAAAGGTTGCCTCCTTTCTGTCCGCCTGCCGTCGATTGGAAGTAACCTACGGCATCACCTTCACCAGTTTCTTCTGCATGTGTCATTTCGACATATTGATCGATAGAAAAGGCGCGTTGTGCGGGGGCAGTCAGGGCGGTACCCGCTGCCGCCAGGTATGTGCCTGCCTGGAGATACCGGATGCGGCGGCCCGGCAGGGGAGGATGAGAGAATTGCTGCAGGAGGCGGCTTTTCTGACCTGCCCCTCGCAATTCGTACGGAAGACGGTAGCCCGGGAATTCACCGGCCTTCATATCCAGGTGATCAATCATGGCATCTCCCGCGAGTTCAGACCGGATAGCCCGGCATCCCGCCCGGGCCCGTCCGGGGTAAGGGATTTCGCCTATTTCGGCAATATGACCCCTATCAAGGGGGTCCATGTCTTGATCGAAGCCTTCCGGGAGATGCCCCCGGATTGTACCCTTAATATCTACGGAACGGGACCGGAATCCTACCGGCGGCATCTGCGCCGGCTGATGAGGGGGCACAACAATATCAGACTGCATGGCCATGTCCCCTATGATCAGGTGCAGCAGGCCTATGCCGCCAACCAGGCGGTGGTGGTCCCCTCCATCTGGCATGAGACCTATAATTTCGTGATCCATGAGGCCCTGCTGGCGGGCAAACTGGTCATAGCCTCGCGCATCGGGGCCATGCCGGAACTGGTCCGTGATGGTGTCAACGGGATGTTGTTTACCCCCGGAGACCACCGGGACCTGAGGCACTGTCTGCAGCAGGCCATCTCCCCGGATTTCCGCCTGCCATCCCCGGACGGCGCCGGAATAAACACCATCGCTCGGGAGTGGGCGTGTTATCATAGTATTTATGAATCCGTACTGGAGGAGGCCGCCAACCATGAATGCTTTAAGCCGACTCAGTAAGCTGGTCGGCCAGGGGAGCTGGTCGTTTTATTCGGACGGGGTGCTGTTTACCCGCCCTAATCTGACCTACCGGGCCCGCCTTAACCTGATCCTGCAGTTGTTAAGTAAACAACTGCGGCCGGAGTCCACCCTGGGCATACCTTACAGCCTGGTGGTCGAACCGGCCAGCGTCTGCAACCTTAATTGCCTCACCTGTCCGGCGGGCCAGAACCACAAGATGTGTTCCCCGGCCATCCTGCGGATGGAGGATTATAAGAAGACTATCGACTTGATGGGCGAGTACCTGACTTTTATCCAGATGTGGAGTTGGGGCGAACCCTGCCTGCATCCCCAGCTGGCGGAGATGATCGCCTATGCCCGCAGCAAGGACATCGTAGTCATTACCAGTACCAATGCCCATTTCCTCAACGACGACGAGCAGGTCACCCGCTTGGTGAAAAGCGGCCTGAATGAACTGATCCTGGCCGTGGATGGAACTACCCAGGAGGTGTATGAGCGCTTCCGGCCCGGGGGCAACCTGGAGGTGGTCCTGGCCGGCATCCGCAATCTGGTCCGGATCAAACGGGAGCAGGGTGTCACTACCCCCCGCTTGCACATGCGTATGGTCATCAATCCCTTCAACGAAGAACAAAAAGACGAGTTCCTGGAGCTGGCCCAGGACCTGGGGGTAGATGTGGTTTCCTACAAGAAGGTGGACATCGGTATGGGCGGGCTGAGCGGCGACGAGAGTATGCTGCCCAAAAACAAGGATTATATCATCGAATCCCATTATGGCGATTATCCCTACAAATGCCTGGCCTTCTGGGGATTCCCGGTCCTGTCGTCGGGGGGCCATATCGGGCTGTGCAGCCTGGACGCCGAA
>JAAYJY010000166.1 GCA_012522705.1 Syntrophomonadaceae bacterium
ATGCCCTGGCACCCTGGAAAAAAAGCCTCGTAGAGGAGGCTGCCGCTAAAGGTATCATCACCGGCCCACACCACCCTGACGATCCGGCACCCAAGTGGTTCGTTCTGGCAGTGGGGCTGAATATTATGAAGGAGATGGAGAGGCATGAAGCTGAAAAATAATATGACCCTGGTGGAGGCCAAGGCCTGGCTGGAAGAGCAGGGCGCCCTCTGCCGGGTCGACCGCTACCGCTTGAAGTGCGTGGCTGACATCAATCATATCCGGCCGGGACACTGGGCCGCCTTCTACCTGCCCCTGGAAGCCAAGGAACCAGCGGTGGTGGAGCTCCCGGACCGGTTCATGGGCGAACAGGACGCCTGGCAGGGTTTGGAGGATAACGGCTTCCATGCCCATCGGGCCCAGCCCTTCAAGGCCTGGCCGTCCGAACAGTATATTCTGGACCGGGACGCGAAGGTGGAACGGCTGGAGATATGAATAACTTATCCAAGATGTAACGGTTGCTGAAGAAGCGCTGGCCCTTGACAAGCGCTTCTTTGCATTTCCTTCCATCACTGGCTGCTTCAGCGCGGGATCTGTATGCGAGTATCTTCTACTGTGAATTTCCACATTCCTGCAATAAATTGTATATTCCTCCCTTTATTTCTTTTTAGGACGGACAACTTAAAGCCCCGCCGACAATTCCCAATTAAATTGTTTTATTGGAAGGATATGTCTGTCCATTTGTAGAATACCATGGAAACGTGTAAATGGAGGGCGGAATTATGGCGGAACCAACGGGGATTGTGCGAAGACTGGATGAGCTGGGGCGCATAGTCATTCCTAAAGAACTGAGACTCACCATGGACATAAAGTATAAGGATGGTATAGAGATTTTCACCAGCGAAGACTCGATTATCCTTAAACAATACCGGCCAGCCTGTATCTTTTGCGGGAATGCCGAAGACACGATCCACTTCCGCGGCAAGAAAGTCTGCCATAGTTGCAAGGCTGAGCTGGTTAATGAATGTAATGTTGTCAACGATGGCGACATTGTTTATATAACGAAGCCTGTGACCTTTTAATAAGCCCGGCGATATTGCCGCAGCAATCAACAATATGACCAAGGCTGCGGGGATTTTGAGGACGGTGGAGGAGCTGGGGCGTATATCCATGCCGGCAAAATTGCGTAGGACTATGGATTTACCGCCCAAACCTGGCGCCGGTATAATGTCCCTGCCCGCCCTCCCGCCAGATGTGTCAACACCGTTGGGCTGCCCGAGTTTTGTTGCCAATTTCGTGGCCTGCATGGTTTTGCCTAGCGGCAGGCCGGCAAACTCACTATTGACTTTGAATGGAGCGCCAGTATAAGCAAGCCGAGGGGTAGGGCAAGCATGATACCTGGAGATATCAGTAAAGAAGCGGTACTTGAAGCAATGGCAGAGATTGATCTGAATGGTGTGCCCAAGAACCATATTTCCACAAAGTATATGTTACGGGATGACAATAAGCTCTATCCCCCCAAGTATACGATTTCATTGGCGAATAAGTTCGTAAACGGAATTGAGCCAAAGCCTGCAGAATTCAGTGGAGGCGAGGCAACCAACCTACCCCGGCCCAGCTCTGGGCCGGGGGAAGCATGATCTCAATTACTGTTGGGCTGATTTCCGGGACATTTCGCTCATGCAGCGAGCGCAGACTCGCAGGCCTTTGTGCCTCAGCACCCGCTCCCCGCTGCCGCAGAAGATGCAGCCGGGCTCGTAGCGCTGCAGGATGACCTGGTTGTCGGCCACGAAGAATTCGATGGGGTCGTTCTCACCCATGGCCATAGCGGTCCGCACTTCCTTGGGGATGACGATACGCCCCAATTGATCTATCTTTCTCACTACTCCAGTCGCTTTCATGAATTTTTGAACCTCCTTTTTTTAAATAAAGTTACTGGTTTTGGTGGATCACCAAGTTGTTTTCTTTATGGGCAAGGGCTATTAACTTGATGACCGTTTGGGCTACTAACTTGGGGACAGTCCGAGACCACTGAAAAAGTGTCTTAATGTGTCATGCTGAGCGTTAGCGAAGCATCTTACAACTGTATAAAGACCAATAATCAGTGTTTTTGATGAGATCCTTCGTCGCCTTCGGCTCCTCTGGATGACAGACACCGAAGTGTCACTCAGAGCGCAGCGAAGAGTCTCCTCTGCATGACACCGAAGTGTCACTCAGAGCGCAGGCCGGCCCTTTTTACTCGTAGTCCTGCTCCCCGCCCGGCCCGTGAGTCTTTCTCCAGTCTTCACCTCCTACGCTGTTTCAATCGCAGACTTCCAATATCCGGGACAGGGCCCGGGACCCTATCCTCGAGTCCAGCAGGGCCAGGCTGCAGTTGGTGGTCAGGATGGTGGAACGCCGGCAGCGGTACCGGTGGTCGATGAGCCCGTAGAGCTGCTCCTCCACCCACTCGGTGGGTTTCTCGGCCCCGATATCATCCAGGATGACCAGCTCGTCACGCTTGCAGCGGTGGACCAGCTGGGCATAGTCGATCTTGCGCCCCCGGCTGCTGTAGGATTCGCGCAGCCGCTCCAACAGGTCGTGTTACTGCCAGCCCATAATGTCCGGCGATAGACGGCGTATGTTGTCCAGAAGTTGACGGACTTACTGGCCGAGAAGTCGCCCCGTTGGGGGGCAGGGAGAACTAATTCAGTTCTCCCTGAACAACCAATTTGACCATGTGATCATCAATGATGTTGCGATTGTTTTGGGCTCCATAGAGCAGGCAATGGGTGCAGACCTTGTTGACCATACGCGCTGCTCCGCTGGAAAACTTGAATATCTCGTCCACCGCGTTATCCGAGAAAATATCGTGTTGGGCGCCGGCATAAGCCAGGTGCCTTTTTACATATTCGCCGACCTGGGAACGATCCAGATGAGGCAGCTTGCACTGCAAATCGATGCGCTGCCGGATAGCGGCATAGGATTGCAGTTTGAGCCGGTCCCAGAGTTCGTTTTGGCCGACCAGGATCAAGGCCATCGGGCTCTTGGCGTCCATCTTGAAATTTAACAGGAACCGGACTTCTTCCAGCATTTCTTTGTCCAACAGATGAGCTTCGTCTACGATAACCACGGGCTGCAGGTGATGGATACCCAGCATCATCTCGATCTCTTTATGCAGCTGCCGCTTGGCGTCTCCCCGATAGAACTTGGCCTCACAGCCTAGTTGTTCTAACAGACCTTTGTAGAAGTGCCGGGGGGTTAACTTGGAATCAGCCAGGTACATGACCATGTACCGGGATGTGTCCAGGATTTCTTTGAAACGCCTGATGGTGGTAGTCTTGCCGGTCCCGCAATCTCCGGATAAAACTGCAAACATCTGACGCTGGGCGGTGTATTCAAGTCTCCCCAGGGTTTCTCCCAGCATGTGGGACTGATACAACTCATCAGTGGGTATATCTCTGGAAAAGGGTGTCTTTTGGAATCCATAGAAACTCTCAAACATGCCCTTCGTCCTCCTTCCGTACAGACCGGTAGGAAACGGCCGGGCGGTGAGTCTCTTTTGCGAATGTCAATGAAAAAGTGGACCACGTGCTCATTAAAAACTGAGCCACTTTTGCTAATTTAAAAGTGAGCCACCTTGCTCACCAAGGGATCCAGTTGGAACATGCAAACGCCGG
>JAAYJY010000167.1 GCA_012522705.1 Syntrophomonadaceae bacterium
ATGCCACCCCAGAAGCCGGCATACCACTTGAGGTGCTCGCTTTCTCGACTATTGCCTTGGCGGCCTTTCAGCTCAGCAGTGCTGGTCTACAGGGAATAGGGCGCCCGGAGATAGCCATGCGTCATCTGATTTTGACTGGTGTATTGAAGACGGGTTTTAATTATACTCTCACAGCCATACCCATGCTCAATATCAAGGGCGCAGCCCTGGGGACGTTAGCAGCCTTCACGATTGGGTCCCTTATGAATATATATTCATTGAAAACCAAAACGGGGGTTCAATATGAAGTGGGGAGAATCCTCAAGCTGAGCTTCATAACGGTACTGATGGGCATCTGCGTCAAGGCCGGATATGGTTTTCTGGTCGCGGGGGGCATCAGGTCCGGTTGGGCCACTTTACTGGCTATAGGTATCGGGGTGATCGTGTACGGGGTTCTGCTGCTGTTGCTTAAGGAATTTGACCTTGAGATCCTAAGAAAAATAGCCAAATAGGAATCGGTCGACCGCTGCCAACTGCAGATATTTATATAACCGATTTGTGAGACAATTTATCACGAGGGCGGCAGGCATGCCCATAAGAGACGATGACAGGAGGAGTAGGCTATGAGCAAGTCGACTGATGCGCTGGAGGAACTGCTGGGAATTCAGAGAATGCTGCTGGCGCCCGGGGGTTGCCCGTGGGATCAAGAGCAGACCCACCAATCATTGGTGCGCTATTTGATTGAGGAGACATATGAGGTGATAGAGGCAATTGAGCAGGGTGATATGCATAAACTACGGGAGGAATTGGGTGATTTATTACTCCAGGTCGTCTTCCACGCTGCCCTGGCTGAAGAACGGGGTGATTTTAACTTTGCTGACGTGACCAGATTTGTGAGCCAAAAGATGGTCAACCGTCATCCTCATGTATTTGGATCCATGCAGCTGGAGACTAGTGACGATGTTCTGGATAAATGGGAGACATTCAAACGCAGGGAGGGAAAGAAGTATCTCCTGGACGGCATTCCCAAGGCTTTGCCGGCATTGATGCGGGCTGAAAAGATCCAGGAGAAAATGAGCCGGGTAGGCTATGATTGGCCGGATGTTACCGGTGCGGTGGACAAGTTCCGGGAGGAGCTCATTGAACTTGATCAAGCCCATGGTCAGGACGAGATTATTGAAGAGATGGGGGATGTCCTCTTTGCATTGGTGAACGTAGCTCGATTTAAGAAAGTGGAGGTGGAACAAGCCCTGCAATCTACTAACGATAAGGTAACGAAAAGATTCAATTATATTGAGGACGTAGTCCGCAGCAGAGGACAAAGCCTGGAGCAATTAACGTTGAAGGAGATGGATGCAATCTGGGATGAGGCTAAAGGACAAGGGCTCTAAGGTTACAGAAAAAGGGAGACCACCTAAAATAAGTCCAGTTGAAAAAAGGAATAAGGGCAAAGAGAGCGAATAGCCATAATATATCGATAAACTTGAGGAGGGATAGCTTGAACAAGACAGAGTTGATTGAAGAAGTGGCAGGCAAGGCAAGTATTACCAAGAAGGATGCCGAAAAGGTTTTTAACGCCTTTCTGGATACTGTGGAAGAGACCCTCAAAGCTGGCGATAAGATTCAACTGGTAGGTTTCGGGACCTTTGAGGTCAGGACCCGTCAGGCCCGCAAAGGCAGGAATCCGCAGACGGGGGCTGAAATCGATATTCCCGCGGCCCAGATACCGGCATTTAAGCCAGGCAAAGCCCTAAAAGATGCAGTAGAAGGTTAGGATGCGCTTGGACAAGTTTCTCAAGGTAAGCAGGATTATAAAAAGGCGAACCGTAGCGAAAGACTATGCAGAGAATGACAGAGTCATGGTAAATGGCAAGATCGCCAAGCCCTCCACAGATGTCAAGGTTGGGGATGTGATCTCGTTGCGGGTGGGGGTGCGCCAATCATCCTATCAGATTCTTAAACTGACTGAAAATATCAAAGCCAGCGACGCCAAAGAACTATACAGAATTATGGAATAGATCGTCCTTGGAAGCGCCAGGACGATTTTTTTTGCTTGTTAACCCAATGACCGAAAAACAATTGTACCGCTGCCGTTTTCATGATGCCCCGCTTACTTGTAAGGTCCGTAAAAACAGTCATAAAAAACCATCCCGTTAGCATAATCTGTAGAGATTAATATTGCTTATAAGGAGGCTTACATTATGGCTGAACATTCGCTGACCATGGAAGACAGGCAGAGGTTGCAGTTAAGCGGAATAACCAACGTAATAGCATTTGATGAAGAGGAAATCGTGTTGGAAACGTCCCAAGGATACCTTGCCGTCAACGGTGCCGAAATGCATATCACTATGTTGAATCTTGACCAGGGACAGGTAGCCATACAAGGCAACATAAACAATCTGGGCTATAAGGCTCAGGGATCCGACTTGAAAGCCAAAGGCAAGAATGTGCTCAACCGACTTCTAAAATAGGGGGGCTGAAGTTTGTGGCCGCTTGCCCAGATCGAAGCCTTTATATTGACATCCATTTTGGGGATAGCAGCAGGCTTTATTTTTGATTATTATCAGGCTGTTATAAGGGGGGCCCGGATAAGAAGATACCCCCAGTATTTATTGGACCTATCGGTTTGGATATTCATGATTCTGATCATCGGTCTGGCACTGCTGTTGATCAATCAGGCAGAGATTCGAGCCTATGTATTCATTGCCTTACTGGTGGGAGCAATCATCTATTTTCGTTACATGGGCCAGTTTATACGGCAACCGGTGGATTTGCTGGGAAAGGCTACTGCAAATTTGTTGCGGACACTGTGGCGATTGATTTGGAGCCCTTTCAAGCGGATTAAGGCGTGGTTAACCAGGCTATACCAGCAAAGAATGATCCCCCCGGAGAATCCGGAAGACATTGATCAGTAAACAGATCTTCTATAGTTGACAAACAGGAGAAACATTCTGCTCCACGAACGCCCTTATAATAATTGTGTCCACATATTGTGGAAATAATGTGGATAGTTTATAGTAAATACTATGCAGATTGAGATACGGGGAGCAGAGAAACTGAGTTATAGGGAAAGGCAAGTGGTAGTTCTTAAGGAAATGGGTAAAAGCAGTGCTGATATCTGCAGGATACTGAAGATTTCCGCCAGCACCGTCGCCACCCTCTATAACCGGGCCCGCAACAAGGGCTATGAGGTAGTTATCGTGCTTCCAGGTGATACATTGGGCATTTTTGGCGGGGGGGACGAGAGTTTTGAGGCTGAAACCGAATAGACGATTCCGATGCATAATAGCGGCGATGATGGGAGCCATATTATTGTTTGCGATTATCCCCCGAGCCACCGTAATATATGAATTGTCATGCCGCAAGAAAGAGTTGCTCCTGGAGAAACAAGAATTGGCCCTCGTCAATGAGGAATACCGCCAGAAACTGAGCGAAATAGAGTCACCCCTGGGAATCGAAAGGATAGCCAGGGAAGAGTTAGGCATGGTGAAAAACGGAGAGAGATCTGTCATTCGAATAATCCCCAGCGAGTAAGTTGTGATTGCTGGTTGACTAGTTCTGATGCATACAATAAAATAGAAATAGCACGATTTTGAGGGGGATCTTAACACCTATGCCAACTGAACAAACTAATATCTCACCCGGTGATATTATCGAGGGGAAGGTTCAGGGTATTACCAACTTTGGGGCCTTTATCGAGTTGCCGGGGGGGCTGGTAGGGCTGGTCCACATCTCGGAGATTGCGGACACTTATGTGAAAGACGTTAAGGACTTTGTCAAAGAAGGAGATAGCGTTACTGTCAAGGTGTTGAATGTGGCTGGAAAGAAGATAGGATTGTCTATCAAGCAAACCTTACCGCCCAAGGTAGTGCCACCAAGGGTAGCCCGACCCGATGTAAGATCGGAGACGGCCCGGCGGGAGAACAAAGGCTTCAGCCCCAAACGCAGTGATGCACCGGTCAGTTTGGATGATAAGATTGCCCGTTTTCTTAAGGAGAGCGATGAAAGGATGCAACCCCTTAAGAACAAAGTCGATATACGAAGGAGATCCAGAAACTATTAAGATGGCTTGGCACCAGCACTTCTGCGGAAGTGCTTTATTTTTGTCAAGCAATTTTCATTCCGCCATTTGGAAAAGGGTCGTTCATGAACCGCTCGTTTGAAGCCAATGGTATGTGAATTTCTACCGAATCGGGGGAGAATGATGACTTACGGAGCTATTGATATCGGGACCAACTCATGCCGTCTGTTGATCGCTGAAATCTGCACGGCGGGGAGACTAAATACGATTACCCGGGTATTGGAAACGACCCGGATTGGTGAAGGAGTAAATCACAATCTGGAAATCAGCCGTGAAGCCATGGAGCGAACGGTGGATTGCTTGCGGCGTTTTGCGGGCCTTATGCAGACAAATCAAGTGGAGTCGTGGCGGGCGGTGGCTACCAGCGCAGTCCGGGAGGCCATCAATCGTTTGGAATTTGTGGATCTGGTTCGGGAGCAGACGGGAATGCCGCTGGATGTCCTCAACGGCGGGGAAGAGGCCAAGCTGAGCTATATTGGTGCGGTCCGGGGACTGCATATGGATCGCCCCCCGCTGGTGGTGGACCTGGGGGGCGGCAGTACTGAATTCGTCTGTCCTGATTTGAGGCTGCACCTTTCCATTCCGCTGGGGGCGGTCCGGGCTACAGAAACCGATATGTCTCGTGATCAGATGCTCCAGCAGTTGCAAATTCTGCGGGGATGGGCCCAATCGTCTGAACAAAGCCTGGCCGGACACCGCCTGGTATTCGTAGGAGGGACTGCCACCAGCCTGGTGGCCATCAAGAAGGGAATTCCGGAATATCGAACCGAGCTGGTCCATGGTGAAACATTAAACCGCGGGGAAGTTTTCGATCTGTATGACCTCCTGGAGGCGCTGCCTCTGGATCTGAGGCGCAGGCTTCCCGGCCTGCAGCCTGAACGCGCTGACATAATTAATAAGGGAACCCTGATTGTACTGGCCATAATGGAAGTTCTCGCAGCCAAAGAAATAATTATAAGTGAATCCGATATACTGGATGGGATCATCTGGGGTTTGACCGGCCAATAATGAGAAAGTAATTCGTATAGGATATATGGGAGGGTCACAAAGATAGGCAAGCATCTTCGTGACCCGGGTTTAATACTAATGGGGGACATTGTCCACATTTAGGGCAGGCGGCGGGCTCGAGCGGCAAAACCACCGATGTCATCCTGGGACTTAATGACCGCTGAGTCCGTAACACCATTTACGTTAATGGTATAAACCTTGCCATAGCCTTCACCGAACACATTATGGAGATCAACCAGCAAGCCGATTACTACCAGTTCATTTTATTCTACCAGCCGGGCTACATCCGGTTGCTTCATAAGCAGATCTATCTGTGCATCGACATTCAACTGAGCCAATTGAGCCTGATCGTGTAAGACGGCCGCCAAGTCGATTTTGATAGCTGCACATCCTTGTTGGAGGGATTCTTTTACCGTATCCAGTTCCCTGCTCAAGGATTCTGGCTCTGAGGTATAATCTGAGGTGGCAGCTTTTATAGCACCGCATTCGTTGTGGCCGGCCACTAGCATAAGGGGGGTGCGGAGATGGAGCAGACCGTATAAAATCGATCCCTCGTTGCTTCTGAACTGATTGCCGATATTCTCCACGCAAAACACTCGATTAAATGGATCACCCAGCATATTTGGTGACACCCGGGAATCGCAGCAAGTCAAAAGGGTTGCGAAGGGGTGCTGCTGGTAATGGGAGCGGGCAAATTCAGCCAGGGGAAAGTTCTTTTCGAATTCTGCCAGACTGGGCTCCAAATCCTGGTAAAGAGTGGGCAGGTCGAATTTAACAGGTTCATGAGACATATCTATTCATTCTCAAAATATATTAGCACGCCAAGATGGGGGCGATCGGGACGATAAAGTGTGAGCGCCTCGCCCTTTCCACCGTTCATGTAGACACATTCTACCATTCGCAGCGGTAGTTTACCAACCCCAATCAATTAGCCATCGGACCATGAATTGGACCACAAAATCAACAGGCATTCTACCTACCTCAAGTCTCCGTCCACTAGGGGCAGGTCAATACCCAAGCCAACCAGAAGATATCCGGGAACATGGATCCCTGTCCAAAGAAGACATCGAATTTTGGTCCAATATAGGTGGCCTGGGAATCTAGGCGCGGATTTTAACCAATGATAATATCCGAGCCCGCCCTAATGGTGACAAAATTTACCTGCTTGTCCTGCTATAATTGTAAAACGCATGAAACGGGCGAGGAGGAATGCCGGGGTGAATAGAACCGAGATATACCCTTTTCAGAGAATGGACAAGGAGCCACGGAACCATAAAAAAACCAGGGAGTCGCTCCGGCTTAAGATGCCGGAATTCAAGTTAGCATCAGCAAGCACTCATGTACGACAAAGGTTGGGACAGGCCTTGTCCCCCGCCAATGTCTTGATCGCCTTGGGTGCGGTCATAATGGCCCGGGCTTTTATCCTAAGCGAGTTGCTGCCTTATATATATGCCCTCATAGTCGCTTTTGGCTGGAAAAACCGGGAACGTTGCGCGGTAACGTTGTTGTTTGCCGCCATGGGATTCGCCACTGTTCTTAGCGGTTATCCATTGTGGAGCAACCTAATAACAGTCCTTGTCCTGGCAACCGTGATGCACTATGTGAGTATACCAGCAGAAAAGACCTGGTGGGGACTGCCCCTGCTGACCATGGCGGTGGTATTCATCAGCAAAAGTACGCTGCTGGCGATAATAGGGATAAGCTTTTACCAGGAAATGATAATTATCTTCGAAGCCCTCATAGCCGGGGTACTCACTTTTGCCCTGATGGTCAGCAGCGAGGTGCTGCGCAGCCGAAAGCCATTGACCTTGTTCAGCTTTGAGGAGATGGCTTCTTTAGTGATTCTAGGTGTGGGCGTGGTAATGGGTCTGAACGATGTCCATGTGTTGAGCCTGAGCATCAGCAGTATCATCTGTCGGTTAGGCATCCTCATCGCCGCCTACTTGTGGGGCAGTGGGGCAGGTACCATGGTAGGGGTGATGGCCGGCATCATACCTTCTATAACCTCCAATGTATTCGCTCAGAGTCTTGGGATGTACGCGTTCTCCGGGTTATTGGCTGGTCTGTTCAAGAACTTTGGACGAATCGGGGTAATAATCGGATTTATGATGGGCAACCTGGCCATCTCGATGTTCATTGCCGAGACGCAGGTGGCTTTGATGGGCATCTGGGAGACCGCGATTGCCAGTTTAATTTTCTTCCTGCTGCCGGAGGCTTTAAAAGAGAAGGTCGTTCGCGCTCCCTTAGGTGATCAGAAGCCGAGCAAGGCAAGCGGTGAGACTATAGATGAACGCGTTAAAGCTAGTGTGGGGAACCGTATCCATCATCTGGCTAATGTATTTGATGAGTTAAGTTACACTTTTACGGCGGCGGCCCAAGCCGAGCCCCACCCCCGGCCAATCGCCTACCTAAATTATTTATATGATGAATTGACCCATGGGTTTTGCGAAGGATGCAACCGGCACAAATTATGTTGGGAAGAGGACTATGAAAAAACCGCGGAGCAATTGTTGGACATATTTACGATGGCCGAAACGGAAGGACAGGTAAACTACGATAAATGCCCATCTCTGTTCAAAAGCAAGTGCATCCACGGGCGTGAGCTGATCAGCACGGTCAATTATTTATTTGACAACCTGCGTATGAGTGAATACTGGTCGGGAAAGATCGATGGGGCCAGAGATCTGGTGGCCCAACAGCTTAAGGGCGTGAGCCAAGTGGTGAAGAATCTGGCTGAAGAGATCGATATGGAAACCCAAGTGGACTACGAGTTGCGCACTTCCCTTCTGCAGGCCTGCCGCAGACAAGGGATGCCCATCAGGGATATTACTCCGATACGCACCAACGGAGAGGAGATTATCCTTGAATTTATAGCCCCCGCCTGCGTGGACGGGACGGGATGTGATGGCGGCATAGCCCCGGCGATATCGTCTTTAATGGGTGATAAAATGGAAGTGACCGCCAAGAAGTGCCCCCTGCTGAGAGGGCAAGGAACTTGTGAATTCAGTTTACGGCGTGCTTTCAACTATAGCGTACACCATGCTGTCGCTCAAGTGGCGTGTCAGGAAGTGTCCGGTGACAGCTATGTGGTCACCACCTTAAAGGAAGGGAAGGAACTGCTGGTCTTGAGCGACGGGATGGGGGTTGGTGAGCCGGCTTCAGTGCAAAGCCAGACAGCTGTTAAACTTTTGGAAAACATGCTTAACAGCGGGTTTGATAAAGAGGTCGCGCTGCATACCATCAATACGGTATTGTTGCTGCGCTCAACCACTGAGACCTTTACCACTCTGGATATGGTGCTGATAGACCTGTATACGGCGGAGGTAGATTTCATTAAAACCGCCAGCGCGCCTAGTTTCATAAAACGGGGGCAACGAGTGACCATGATCAGTTCTAGTTCCCTGCCTATGGGCATACTGAGAGATGTAGAGGTAGTCAGCGAAAAAAGGTACCTTCACAGCAGCGACTTCATCCTTATGATAAGCGATGGGGTCCTGGAAACCTCCTTGACCGTGCCTGGAGAAGAATGGATAGCCCAACTTCTGGCCGAACTCGATGAGTTCGAGCCTCAGATTATGGCGCAGCTGATCATCAATGAGGCTTTGCGCCTGACCAATGGCAAACCGCGCGATGATCTGACCGCCATCTGTATTCGGATCGACCGGCGCTGAGGCCAGTTATTTTACGAGAGCTTTTTGTAAACCGGAACCCGAAAAATCAAGCACGGATAGTTCATACCCCGGTAATACCCCGGGGTTTACTATTGGTGGCAACTTGGGTAGCATAAGAAGAATAATAGCTGCGCGGGGGAGAATTAGCCTTGCTAAAGAGAGTCGAGAAATTTATGGGGATCCAGAGAATGGTAAGACCCGGCGAGACGGTACTCTTGGGAGTGTCAGGGGGACCCGATTCTATGGCGCTTTTACATATTATGTCGGAGCTGGCCCCCCGGCTGGGTTTTGGGATCGCGGTCGCCCACCTGAACCATGATATTCGCCCAGATGCAGAATTGGAGGAGTCCTTCGTCAAGGACGTCTGTTATAAATTGGGGGTTGTTTGTTTTACCCGCAAAGTATCAGTGGGAAAGCTTGCCGGGGAGAGGAAAACCGGGTTGGAGGAGACTGGTCGCTATGTGCGTTATGGTTTCTTCGAGGAACTGCGGCAAGAAATTGGCGGGCATCGCATTGCCACCGCCCATCATCGCGATGATGTTGCGGAGAGTGTCCTGCTGCACCTGGTCAGAGGTTCAGGGATCAAAGGATTGCGCGGCATTTTGCCCGTAAACGGATTCATCATCAGGCCTTTACTGCCTGTGCGCAAGCAGGAATTGCTGCAATATCTTGAGCTAAAGCAGATATGTTATTGTTGTGACGAGACCAATAGCGACGAGTATTATGTACGCAACCGGATAAGGCACAAACTCTTGCCGTTGCTGAAACAGGAATTCAACCCGCGTATAGTGGATAAACTATATCAATTAGCATCGATTGCCGGGAAAGAGAACCAGGTCATGGAGGAACAGACCGAGCTGGTTTGGAATGAGGTGCGATTGGAGGAAGAGCAGGGGACGGTGGTATTGGACAATCGTGTGCTGGCCGATATACCGCAGGGGTTGCGCCGCCGGATCGTCCAAAAAGCTCTTAATCAGTTGGTGACAGCGGAATGGGGCCTGGAGGATGTGGAAGCCATCCTGGCCCTGAGCGCAAGGGAGAAGGCAGGTTCCGCTTTGAGCCTGCATCTAAAAAAGAAAGTTCGTGTCATAAAGAGTTATGATAGAATGATATTTACCATCCGCCCAGCGAACAAGCTTGAATTCTCTTATGAATTACCGGTGCCGGGCAGGGTTGAAATCCCCGCTGTGGGCTATTCGTACCAGACGAGTATTGTGGAGAGACATCACTACGTGCCTGGACCGGGTGTGACAGGGTTGGACTTTGAATGTTTACCCCAGCCCCTCTTCCTGCGTTCCCGTCAGAACGGCGACTACTATGTTCCCCTAGGTTTCAAAGGCCATATGAAGTTAAAAAAGAAATTTATGGAGGAAAGGGTACCTTATCAAAAGAGGGATAAAGTGGTCCTGCTATCCGGGGAAGGGCAGCAGGTATACGCTGCCTGGGACCTTTTCATATCACAAAATGCGGCAATGACCAGCCAAACCAGGTTGGTGCTGAGAATCGAAGCCAGCCCCTTGGAAGAAAACAGTCAAGGCAAGGGCGATAGGAGCTTGGTTGATTAGCCAGGATGGTTATGCTAAAATATACCAGACTTTCGCGTGTTTATAGCTGGTTGGTGGGCAATCAGAGGAGGTAAATGATTGGATAGAGTCCTAAAGAACGTAGCCATTTATGTGCTCATAGTGCTGCTGGCCTTGTTTGCGGTAAAATTGACCTCGACACCGGAGGTCGAGCCGCAGATACTCACTTATACGCAGTTCTATGCCCGCGTCGTGGCTGGAGAGGTAGTGTCCGCAGAGGCTGAAGTAGACGATCTGGTCTACAATATCACCGCCTACATGAAAAATGGGGCAGTGGTAAGCGTTCCTGCCCCCAAAGAAAGCGACATAATTCAGGTTATGCAGGCCAACGGGGTGGAGTTGGATACCCCACCGGTGCCGCCGCCCAAATGGTGGGTTGGTCTGCTCGGCACTTTGTTGCCGATTATGCTATTGATCATACTGTTGCTGTTCATAATGAACCAAACCCAAGGTGGGGGCAACAAGGTCATGCAATTTGGCCGCAGCAAGGCCCGGTTGATGAGCGGCGAAGAAGTAAAAACGACATTCAAAGATGTAGCTGGCGCTGAAGAGGCTAAAGAAGAGATGACCGAGGTGGTCGAGTTTCTTAAAAATCCCCAGAAATTCACCAAGATCGGGGCCAAGATACCGAGGGGGGTTCTGCTCTTCGGGGCACCCGGCACTGGCAAGACTTTGATGGCCAAAGCAGTAGCGGGTGAAGCCGGAGTTCCCTTCTTCTCCATCAGTGGATCCGACTTTGTGGAGATGTTTGTTGGAGTAGGTGCCGCACGAGTCCGGGATTTGTTTGAGAACGCCAAGAAAAATGCGCCCTGCATTGTATTCATAGATGAAATTGATGCGGTCGGCCGCCAGCGCGGTGCCGGGTTGGGCGGCGGCCACGATGAGAGAGAACAGACCCTCAACCAGTTGCTGGTGGAGATGGACGGATTCAGCACCAATGAAGGCATAATCGTCATGGCATCCACCAACCGTCCGGATATCCTGGACCCCGCTCTGCTCCGACCGGGGCGTTTTGATCGCCATATTTTGATCGATCGGCCGGATGTTAAAGGGAGGGAAGCCATACTTAAAGTGCATGTCAAGGAGAAACCATTGTTGGACAATGTAAACTTGGAAATCCTGGCTAAACGCACCCCTGGATTTACAGGTGCCGACCTGGCCAATATGGTTAACGAGGCAGCCCTCTTATCAGCCCGGCGAGATAAAGAGAAGATCGGGATGGAAGAATTGGAGGAATCGATCGAAAGAGTACTGGCTGGACCGGAGAAGAAAACCAGGGTGATTTCGGAAAAGGAAAAAAGACTGGTAGCCTATCACGAAGCCGGTCATGCAGTGGTGGCTTATAACCTGCCCCATACCGATAAACTGCATAAGATATCGATAATCCCCCGGGGCCGGGCGGGTGGGTATACCCTGTTGCTGCCGGAAGAAGATCGTAACTATATCACCCGTTCCTATATGTTGGATGAGGTTGCTACCATGCTGGGGGGAAGAGTTGCGGAAGCGATGGTTTTGCATGATATAAGTACCGGAGCCCAGAACGATTTGGAACGAGCCAGCAGCATTCTGCGCAAAATGATAACCGAGTACGGGATGAGTGAAGAGTTGGGCCCGCTCACCTACGGACACCGGAGCGAAGAGGTGTTTTTGGGGCGAGACATTAGTCGGGACCGTAATTATTCTGATGCGGTTGCCTATGCAATAGACAAAGAGGCCAAACAATATATGGAAAACAGCTACAAGAAGGCTGAGACCATCCTGCAGAACAATATGGACCGACTCCATC
>JAAYJY010000168.1 GCA_012522705.1 Syntrophomonadaceae bacterium
CGCCAGCACCACTTTGAGCCTGAACCGAGCCGCTTCCCGGGGCAAACGGTGGGCCATTTCAGCGGCACACACATCAAGCGCAGTCAGATTGGCGGAGGAGTGAAAATATTCGTCGAAAAGGGCCACCCAATCTTCCTGGCGGGACGGGGACCCTTTCAGATCGGCTGCAAAGGCCCGGCCATTAAGGAGGGGCGAATACTGAGCCAACATCAGAAAACCATCCATGAAGGCCTCCTCCATCTGACCCGTGGCATCTACATAACCCACCAACGGCCGCAGCTTGTCAGTATCGTAGCGATGCACCCTTTGGCTTCCCTCTCCACCCACATAGAGAAGACAAAGATCATGGATCCCGGCCGTGGCAGTAGTTCCGGCGGGCAGATATCCCGGGTGGCGGTTGCCGGCCACCGGACCTCCGTCCACTGGCCGCATGACATCGGTGATGTGGGCTTGATGATAAAGCTGATGTTCTCGATCAAACACCATTAACCCATGATGCGAGAAACCCAGACCGGTAACAGCCGCCTCGGGCCAAATGGTGAACGCTTGAAGAAGTTTACCGCTAACATCGTGAAGTGACAATAGACAGGACGAACTGCGTCGACCGCCAGTCCGCGCTACCCAAAAAAACCGTCCGTCATAGGCCAAAGCCTGAAAAGCACCTCGACCCGACAACAGCTTCGACAGACTGTAATTGTGATTCCTTACCGCTCTTAAGATGCTGAAGGCCATCTGCCGGACACCGGCGGACACAACTCTATTTTTGCGCAGGCGGCATTGCTCGGTTAGCACCGCTCTGGCTCCCTGCCCCACTCCCCCTGTACAAATCTGCATTCTATAGATGACGCCCACCGGACTCAGGCCCCAAACGTGTTCTGCATCGTCTTCGGCCAGGTCCACCAAGCCAACCGTCAAGCCGACACTGATTGTATCGACGACCTTATGACCCGTTTGGTCCAGAACCAGGATCAGGATGGCGGGTTGGCTGTCTCCGGTCAATGCTATTACCCTGGTTCCGCTGGCCACCATCGATACGATCGGGCCAGGTATCACCGATTGGCTGGCAATGCTTAGGTTGGCATTCAGGGCGCTCTCCAGGAACAGCACCCGGCTATCCTGAGCAGCGGCCAGCAGCAGGTTGGAGTTCACCGGATGACGGCAAATGCAAGTGATATCTGACGACGGCAATGGCCGGGGGCCGGCCACAAATATGTCCGAAACCGGCGGGATGCCGGGCGGGCCGGTTTCCAACTCGATCCAGCCAGCCTGGCTGCCCGCCGCGGCAGGCTTAAGGCAGCCTTTTAATTTCAGCCCAATTTCACCCGGGCCATAGGGATTGTATAGATTCCCGCCCAGCGAAAACGATACCTGACTCCAGGTCAACGGCCGGACACCTTTCTGAATCAGGTGGAGCTCATCCCGCCCAGCCACAGGGGCTATATCGCAGTAGAGCTGTTCAAATCCAATCTTGCCGCTCAATCAACATTCCTCATGCATGCTCCCTACAACACCATGGCTCCATACGGATAGACCACAGCTGAAATCTTCAGGTTCCTGCTTATAATAATATGCATACTGCCAATGGCGAAGACGCGTCATATTTGTTCACACCGCTTTAGCCAAATACCAAGCCTCCCAATCAATGTTATTCTACATCAACCAGGAGGCTTTGCTCCAAACAAGAGCGGTAGTACTCTAATGACTCGATGTCCCATTGTCCCTCATCATTTTGCCAGGTCTTTAGTTAAGATTTCTTTCCCTTCAGGTCCTGGACCTTGTCTTCCGCCAGGTCCTTAAGCTGTTCCAGTTTCTCGCTGCCCTGGTCTGCCAGTGCTCCCACCTTGGCTTTCAGTTCTTTGCCCTTATCGGAGGACATATATTCTTCTGCTTTGTCCTCGACCTGATCCTTGAGTTCCCCGGCTTTGACCTTGAGTTTGTCCGCCTTCTCTTCCGCGATTTCCTTGAGGTCTTCCGCCTTCTCCATGGTTTCCCCGATCACTTCTTTAGCAGAATCCATCATTTTGCCCAATTTGTCCTTAAATGCCACCGATCATACCACCTTTCCAGTAAAATTGACGGGCTGTCCGCCGTCTTCAAATAATTATAACATGGCTGCCGGGCGAGCCGTATAAAACAAAACCAATTCAGGCAGTTTTTACCGGGCGATCAGCAGCTCGGCTTTCTCCCCTACTTTGAGGGGCGTATCCGCCGGCAGCCGAACCTTTACCTTCACGCTGTCCTTGTTTTTATTGGCGGCGGTCTGCATCTCTTTAGGGGTGTATTGGGCCTTGGCATATATGAAACTGACAATGCCGGTAAACTGTTCTGCTCCTCTTCTTAGGGTCACTTCCTGGCCATAGTTGATCGCCGCCAGGTTATCTTCCGGCAGATAAGCGATCAGAACCTTTTCTGAATTCGACGCCACTTCAGCCAGATTGTACCCCGGGGCGACAATATCGCCCAACCGATAATTCTTGCTGATTATGATTCCATCGTGGCCCGCCAGGATTCTGAACTTGGCCAGGCCTTCCTCCGCCTGGCGAAGCTGGCTCTCAGTCTGGTCCACATCGGCTTGGGCAGCATCGATCTTCTCCCGGCTGGCCCCCTCCAAAAGCAAGGCCAGTTGCTGCCGGGCATTGTCCAGTTGCAGCTGCTTGGAACTGTACTCTATATGGGCCAGGTCAAGTTGATTACGGGCTTCATCATAGGCCGCCCGGGCCATACCCCCGGCTTCCAGCAGGGTCTCAGCCCGGTCATAGGCATCCTGAGCTCGCTGCCTGGAAATCGCGGCGGCCGAGAGTGCCTGCTCGGCCAGGGCGACATTGTTGCGTCCCTGTTTTATCTGTTCCGCTTCACTGCCTTTGCGCAACTCGGCCAGGGCCGCTTTTTTCTTGGTCAGCGTGGTTTGCAGCTGTTCCAGCGCATACCGCTGGTCACTGTCGTCTATCACTGCGATCAATTCACCCGGAACGACTTCCTGCCCCAGCTCAATGGGGGACTCGGTTATTTTCCCGGCTACTTCGCTGTAGTTTGAATAGATGGAAGTCTCCACTACCCCAGTTAGAACCAGATCCTGGTTCTGCGGCCATGAGCATCCGGTCGGACCGGCCATCACCAACAATGCCAAGAGCAATCCGCACAATCTTTTCAAGATAGAGCCCCCTCTCAATATCATATCCGCCGGTATTTCTTAAGCAGCCGGGTATTCAGACCCATGAAGAAAACACAAAATCCGGTGATCACGGCCAGATCTACGGCAATGACATTAATACCGGCACCCTTCACCATGACCATGGTCAAAGCATCTGTTACATAGTACAGAGGTACAGTCTTCTCTATGATCTCCAGCCATGCAGACAGCTCGAACAAGCCCGAGAAAAAAATCTGGGGAATAATGACTACAGGGATAAACTGCATCATCTGGAACTCGCTGTTGGCAGCAGTCGAACACATTATCCCGAAAGTCAGGGCTACCATGGCGGCCAGCAGGGTTATCAATAATACCAGGGCAAATGAACCTACCAAAGCCAGATCCAGGACATAGATACTGAACCAGGATATCAAAAAAGACTGCAGCACCGTCACCGTCCCGAATCCCATCACATAACCTACCACGATCTCCCAGCGCTTGATCGGCATCGACAGCAGTTTTTCCAGGGTGCCGCTGGTCCGTTCCTGCAGAAAGGATATCCCGGCGACCAAAAAGGTAAAGAAGAAAATGATAAAACCGATGTAGGCAGCCCCATATGTATCAAACATGGAAGAGTCTTCGTAACTGTACAGGTATTCGACCTCGGCCTGCAGGTCGCTGCGGGCATTGCCGGCTCTTAGTCCGGCTACCTGCACCGCCGCCAGGGCCGCCCTGGTATCGCCCGTCTGGCTGCCATCCACCTTTACATAGGCTTTGCCGCCGCTGACATTAATGAAAGCTACTATCTCGCCGGCCTCCAAAGCCTTATAAGCCTGGCCTTCGCTCATCCTGACCACAGTGACATTGCTGGCTTCCAGACTTTCGCTAAAACCGGCAGGAGCATTGATAATCGCTACCGTGGGAGTACTGGCAGATGTTTCGAATATGTAGTACATCAGGGTCAGCATCAACAAGGGGGCTGCCATCATAAGCGCCAGGGTGCGCTTGTCATGACGGAGCTGGTGGAGGATACGGACTGCTAATGCGCTAGCTTTCATCGGCCTGACCCCCATAGCTTATAAAGGCTTCCTCCAGACTGCTGGCTCCGATGTCCGCCTGCAGATCGGCCGCCGTGCCCCGGGCGATTATCCGGCCCTCTCTCATCATGGCCAGTTGGTGGCATTTTTCCGCCTCATCCATCACATGGGTGGTCACCAGGATCGTCGCTCCCCTGGCGCAGAGACGGTTGAGCTCCGCCCAGATGCTTTGCCGCAACAGCGGGTCGATGCCGACAGTCGGTTCATCCAAAACCAGCACCGGCGGATTGTGCAGGATGGCAATGGCCAGGGACAACCTCCGCTTCATTCCCCCCGAATAAGCATGAACCGGTTTGCGGATATCATCCCCCAAACTCATCAGTTCCATCACTTCCGGTATTCTCCTTCTGAGATCAGCCCTGTTCATCCCATATATGGAGCCAAAGAAACTTAGATTCTCCTCCGCACTGAGGGAATTATAAAGGGCATCGCCCTGGGCCATGTAACCGATCTTGCTCATCGTAGCCAGATCAGGCATCAAGGTGTCCAGTACCCGGGTATGACCAGAATCGGCTTCCAGAATGCCCACCATCACCTTGACCATGGTGGTCTTTCCGCAGCCCGAAGGTCCCAACAAACCATATATCCAGGCGAAGGGGATCTGCAGATCGATATCTTTAAGGACGTGCTGCCGGCCGAAGGATTTGTTGATGCCGCTAAGATTTATACAAGTTGCTGCAGTCTCCGTCACCCGCCAGTTCCCTCCTTCTGTATCCAGATATCCCGATAGTCAATCCTGTTTCATTATAAATTAACGCAGCAAGCCGAACAATCAAAATACGCAGGCAATTGGGTGATGGGTACCATTTTCTGTTACTCATTCTGATGGAAGTGATCAGGCTGACAAGGCGGTCAACCGTCGGGATGACAGATGCTTTTTATCACCATGCGATTGTAGCGGCCCCTGGTCTCGGGATCTTGCAGGTCAATCCCCATTACCTCGCGGGTAAGATCACCCAGCAGGAAAGGATGGGATAAGGCGCTGACCAGCTGCAGGGTTTTGAGATGAGCCTGCAATTGATCCAGGTCCGGCCTTATCCGGGCTATCATGGCCTTGATCAGGTCGATGCCCTCGGATTGCAGGAAGGTCAGATAGTCGTCTTCGACCACCCGGTGGCGGATGACCAGGTCAACCGCATTCTGCAGCAGGTCAGGGTATTTAAACATAATATCGGTATATTCATTAATAAACATAGATAAGTTGACGATATCTTCGCCCTCGGCATCCTTCAGGAAACGGAAGGCTGCCCGCAGTTCCTTGGTAACCGCTGCGAAAGACTCGTTTATCACCGCATCCTTGCCGCCGAAATGATAGTTGACGGCGGCAATGTTTACACCCGCCCGGGAGGCAATCTTTCGAATCGTAGTGTTGGGCAGGCCTTCTTCAGCTATAATGTTCATGGTGGCCTGCACAATCCTTTGTTTGGTGGTCAGACCGGTGGAGCTTGCCATGTATGGCCTCCTTGTGATCGTTAAGTGCAGTAAAACCCTGGAACTGGAATATGTAATGCTAACTCCAAAATGAACCGTTGACATGTCGTTGCCGGTAGATTACCATAAATCTATGAACTTTTCAAACATTGTTTAAATTGTTGTGGGGAGCAATGGGGAGGAGAACCCTTGAGTAATATTCTGCGGATGGGCCTCGATGTGGGTTCCACCACTGTTAAACTTGTCATCGTTGATGATGCGGGAACGGTTCTACATGCCGATTATCGCCGCCACTACGCCGATACCAGGCTGCATACCACCGAACTGCTGCAGGACGCCTACAAGATAGTCCGTAACAGTCCTTTGACGGTGATGGTGACAGGCTCGGCCGGCATCTCCATCTCTTCCTGGCTGGGCGTACAGCATATCCAGGAGGTCATCGCCTGCAACAATGCCATCGAGAGATTGATTCCCCTGACCGATGTCGCCATCGAACTCGGCGGCGAAGACGCCAAGATCACTTTCTTCAGAGATGGGCTGGACCAGAGGATGAATGGAATCTGCGCCGGGGGCACTGGGGCCTTTATCGACCAGATGGCCACTCTGTTGGGTACCGATACCATCGGGCTCAACAACATGGCCAGCCGACATTCTACCATATACCCGGTAGCAGCCCGCTGCGGGGTTTTCGCTAAAACCGATATCCAGGTTCTGCTCAACGAAGGCGCGCTCAAAGAAGATATCGCCGCCTCCGTCTTCCAGGCAGTTGTCAATCAGACTATCAGCGGCCTGGCCTGCGGGAAATCAATCAGCGGCAACGTTGCTTTCCTGGGCGGACCTCTCTATTTCTTGTCTGAACTGCGGCAGAGATTTCGGGAAACCTTGAAGTTAAATGCCCAGCAGGCGATATTCCCTGACCATGCTCATTTCTATGTGGCCTTGGGGGCAGCCCTGGCATCCAGTGCCGGGGATACCGTCTTCCTGCCGACGCTGATCAAACGCCTGCAGGCGGTAGATCTGTCCAACCATGAATTCAACCGTCTGCAGCCCCTTTTCCGCGACGAGGATGAATTAAACGCCTTCCGTCAGCGTCATAACCGGCATAAAATAAATCGCCTGGACCTGGCCACTTTCGCCGGCGACTGCTTCCTGGGCATTGATGCCGGCTCCACCACTACCAAGGCCGCCATAATCGATGCGAACGGGGCCCTCCTGTACTCTTTTTACGGCAATAATACCGGCAGCCCGCTGAATTCAGCCGTCAATATCCTGCGGGACATTTATGCTTGCCTGCCCGCTTCGGCCCGGATAGCCAACACTGCCGTGACCGGTTACGGCGAGGGCTTGTTGAAGGCTGCTCTGCGAATTGACGTAGGCGAGGTGGAGACTATCGCCCATTATACGGCGGCTCATTTTTTCGACCCCGAGGTGGATCTTATCCTGGACATCGGGGGCCAGGACATGAAATGCCTGCAGATCCGGGTTGGAGTCATCGACAACATTATGCTCAACGAGGCTTGTTCATCGGGATGCGGGTCTTTCCTGGAAGCCTTTGCCCATTCATTGAATATACCCATCCAGGATTTTGCCGAGTTGGCCCTGGATGCCGAAGAACCGGTCGATCTGGGCTCGCGCTGCACCGTCTTCATGAATTCCATGGTCAAACAGGCCCAGAAGGAAGGCGCCACCGTAGGCGACATCTCAGCCGGCTTGTCTTATTCGGTGATCAAAAATGCCTTGTTCAAGGTTATCAAGATGAAACATCCCGAGGATTTGGGACAGCGCATAGTTGTTCAGGGCGGTACCTTCGAAAACGATTCGGTCTTGAGAAGCCTGGAACTGATTACCGGCAAGGATGTAGTGAGGCCTGACATCGCACCTCTAATGGGAGCCTTTGGCGCAGCCATGATTGCCCGGGACCGCTGCCAGCAGAATGGGACCAGCAGTTTGCTCTCGGCCGACCAGTTGGAGGAGTTTGCCATCAAGACCCGCCTCAACCGGTGCGGTGGATGTGCCAACAACTGCCTGCTGACCATCAACAGATTTCCCGACGGCAACCGCTTTATCTCCGGCAACCGCTGCGAAAAGAGCCTGGGTAAGGAAAACCGCACTGAAGCGCTGCCTAACCTCTTCAACTACAAATACCAGCGTTTACTGGACTACCAACCCCTAGCCGAGGAAGATGCCCCCCGGGGGCTCATCGGAATCCCCATGGTCTTGAATATGTATGAGAATTATCCCTTCTGGTTCACGTTCTTTACCCAGTTGGGCTTCCGGGTGGAGATTTCCCCGCGCTCGTCACGGGCACTTTACGAAAAGGGGACCGAAACCATCCCCTCCGATACTGCCTGTTTCCCGGCCAAGCTGGCCCACGGGCATATTGCCGCGCTGATCGAAAACGGGATCAAGACCATTTTCTATCCATCCGTAATCTTCGAGCGTCAGGAACAGTCAGACGCCAACCACCATTTTAATTGCCCCATGGTGATTTCGTATCCAGATGTTATAAAAAATAACATGGATATCATAAAAACGAACAGCATCACCTACCTGAATCCCTTCCTGCCCTATGACAGCAAGAAGCGCCTGGTCGTGCGCCTGCACCAGGAACTGGCCTACATGGGGATCACCCGCCGGGAGATCGCCCGGGCGGTCGAACGAGCCTGGCAGGAAGATCAAGGCTGCAAGCAAGATATTAAGCGTAAAGGCGAAGAGGTACTGGCTTACCTGCAACAGTCCGGCCAGCGCGGGATCGTCCTGGCGGGGCGCCCTTATCACATCGACCCCGAAATCAACCATGGCATAGCAGATATCATCACCTCTCTCGGGGTAGCGGTGCTCACCGAGGATTCGGTGGCCCACCTGGGCCAGGTGGAGCGGCCCATCCGGGTCATCGACCAATGGATGTACCATTCCCGTCTCTATGCCGCCGCCGACTTCGTGACCACCCAGCCCCAGCTGGAGCTGGTGCAGCTTAATTCATTCGGCTGCGGACTGGATGCCATCACCACCGACCAGGTACAGGATATACTCCGCGCCAAGGGCAAGGTTTATACGGTCCTCAAGATAGATGAAGGCACCAATCTCGGGGCAGCCAAGATCCGGCTGCGCTCCCTGCTGGCCGCAATCAGCGGACGGACTGAGACCCCACCGCCCTCTGTCCAAGCCTATGCCCAGAGCCGCCGGATATTTACCACCGCAATGAGGCAAACCCATACCATCCTGGTCCCCCAGATGGCGCCGATCCAATTCGAACTGCTCGAAGTATTATTGACCAAGGAAGGCTATAATGTCGAATTGTTGCCCACTGTGGACAAAGCCGCCATAGACGAGGGACTCAAATATGTCAACAATGACGCTTGCTACCCGGCCATAATCGTCATCGGCCAATTGCTGCAGGCGCTCCAATCCGGCCGTTACGACCTGGACCATACCTCCGTGATCATGAGCCAGACCGGCGGGGGATGCCGGGCCACCAACTACATAGCCCTGCTCAGGAAAGCGCTGAAGGACGCCGGCTTCCCAGATATACCGGTATTGTCAGCCAACCATTATGGGGCCGAGATGAATCCCGGCTTCAAGATAAAAACAGGACTGATCAAAAAGGCTATCGATGCTTGCATATACGGCGATCTGCTGATGCGGGTGCTGCACCGGGTGAGACCTTATGAAGCCCTCCCCGGTTCCGCCGACATGCTGTACCGGAGGTGGATGGACCGCTGCAAACAGCAGATCCTATCCGGTGAAAAGGATGGGTTCGAAGCAAATTTGAAAGGAATTGTCGAGGAATTCGATCATCTGGAGATCACCAACCAATCCAAGCCCCGAGTGGGCATAGTCGGGGAGATCCTGGTGAAATACCATCCAGCCGCCAATAACAACATCATCCGGGTATTGGAGGATGAAGGCGCCGAGGTCATAATCCCTGATCTATTGGATTTCTTCATCTATTGCGCCTATGACTACATTTACAACTACCAATACCTGTCCGGAAAAAAACGGTTCTACCTGGCCGGGCGACTCTTGATCTATTACTTTGAAAAGAAACGCCGTTATATGAACCAACTGTTGGAGCAAAGCCAGCGCTTCACCCCGCCCGCCTCCATTTACCACAAGAAGGACCTGGCCGGCAGCGTCATGGCCCTGGGCCATCACTGCGGGGAAGGTTGGTTCCTGACTGCGGAGATGATCGATCTGATCACCAGCGGGGTGCCTAATATCGTCTGCATGCAGCCTTTTGGCTGTCTGCCCAACCATGTGACCGGCAAAGGCATGATGAAAGAGTTGAAGCGCCAGTATCCCCAGGCCAATATCACCGCAGTGGAC
>JAAYJY010000169.1 GCA_012522705.1 Syntrophomonadaceae bacterium
GAGCCTGCACCTGCCCCGGAGCCGCAACCTGCCCCGGAACCGGAGCCCAATGAACCGTTGCCGGCCACTCCCGAGACTGCTACCCGTTCCTGGTGGTTTACCAGAAACAAGCAGCACCAGATTCCCGCAGTCAACCAGGAAGCGGTGCAGCTGCTGACCCGCTACAACGGCTTCTACAGCCTGCCCAACAACAGCCAGAAGATCTACCTGACCTTTGACGAAGGTTATGAATTGGGCTATACCCCCACCATACTCGATATCCTGGATAGCAAGGGGGTCAAGGCGGCGTTCTTCATCACCGGCCAGTTTATAGAAACCCAGCCGGGATTGGTCCAACGGATGAGTAAGGCCGGCCACCTGGTCTGCAACCACACCTGGGGCCATCCCGACCTGAGCACGGTTTCCCAGGAGACCTTCAATCGTGAATTGACCCGGCTGGAGCAACGCTATGCGGAACTGACGGGTGACCAGTTGGATCGCTACCTGCGGCCGCCCATGGGCAATTATTCGGAAACCTCACTGCTGTGGGCGGATGAATTGGGCTACCGCACCGTATTCTGGAGTATGGCTTTCCATGACTGGGATCCCAGCAAACAACCCGGGGCCGATGTTTCCTATCAGCATGTGATGGACAACATCCACCCCGGTGCGGTGATACTGTTACATGCAGTATCCCAAAGCAATACCGAAGCCCTGGAAAAAATCATCACCGATCTGCAGGCCCAGGGTTATAATTTTAGTACCTTCAAACAGTAGATAGCCGGGGAGGATAGCGGATGCGGACGGTTTTGCGCAAATTGTCACGACAGCAGGTGCTGAACCATGAAGAATTGGACCGCCTGATGGAATACGGCGGCGGTCTGCGGGCCGGCTCACCGCCCTCTTATGAACTCTTTTATGAACGATACGCCGCTATCCTGTATCATGACTATAATGTTCACCTGCCCCGCTCCAATTACAGCGTAGATGACCTGTACGACTTCCTGCTGGCCCATCCGGAACTGGCCCGCCATCTACGGGCCAAGCCCCTGGACATGGCGATGTTTCCGGTGGAATCCCATGATTACCTGGGTTCGGCACAAGGTTTGGACATCCTTTATAACACGGTCTTGCCGGCGCTGGAATATATCCAATCGCTCGACCCGAAGAGCAGGGACCTGCCCCGTCCCCGCCTCAGTGAGCTGGTAATCAAGTATGAAAGCGGCAACCCTTTAAAAGAAACCGGGCTCAAGACGCATTTCAACCGCCTGGGGACCTACACTTTCATTAGTCGGCTGCAGAGCGTACGCTACCTGCGGGGCACCAAGGCCAGTCAAGACAGGATCGATGTCGTCGCCGGGGACCTCCTGGGAGGTATTTTTACCAATAAGGCGAAATCAATATATTACTATATCTATTTGACTGAAAACGACCGCGGCAAGGCCAGCCATGCCTGCCGGGTACTCAACCGTGATCTGTACGGACTTATTTACGAGGATTGATTCTTATGCGGACCATAATTGAATCATTTGCTGCCCAGGCGGCCCAACCGGACTTGTTCGCGACCTGGCAAGAGGAACTCAACTTGCGCCGTCGGCTCCGGGAAGCCGACCAGTGGCAGCAGGTCAGCATCGGCACCCGGGCCGAATACGACTTCCTGCACCGGGCCCTCTTTTATGGTAAGCAACGGGATATTTTTTTTGCCATCATATATGGAAACAGGTCCGATCAGAACGTCCTCACCCTCCTGCGGGAATCACCCCCGGAGGTAGTAACAGGCTTTTTGGAATACGTAACCGCTCTATTAAGTGAACAGCACCCCCCGGGAGCTTCTCTGGTATTTCTGGTCCACATTTTCCAGGATGACTATCGGCCGCAATATGCCAGGCTTATCGAAGCCCTGGGCGCGGAGCAATGTGCCCATCTGCTGGCCCGTACCGGCAACCGTAACCTGCGCCGTATGCTTAAAGAGCACCTGGAGCGAATTAAGCATGATGAATCCGAAGGTACAGCGGGTCGGCCCGGCATTGAGCGGATCAGCCACCCCTGGGCGACCTTCCATGGCGATAAGATCGAATTGCTGGCCGCCGCTGCTGCTGTACTGAAGACCAATCGCCCTCTGGGACGGCTTCAAGATAGCAACGACTACTGCTTGGATAACCTGCTCGAGGGTGCGGAATTGCTGTTTCGGGCCGGTTTGTTGGCCGATTGTATCGGCTTGCTGAGCCGGGTGATCCTGGATGCGGACCTGGAAAAGAATCAGGGCCATCTGGCCGGCGACCACCCCTTGCACCGTCAGGTATTCCGCCTATTGGACCGGGTGGTTCCGCTTTACGGCTTGTTGCTCGATCCCCTCCACCCCCACGGTTGGGTCCTCGATAATTACCGCCGCCTGGCCCCCGGCTTTAGCCCCGAACCGGGTTCCCTCCTGTATCTGGATCTATATGCTATCGTACTGGCAGCCCTACAAGGCCGGAGCCAATACGCCAAATATGAAATCATTCAGAAATCGGCCCAACTGCAGGTCCTCCGAGATGATGACCTTCTCGCCGCAGCACTGGTAGAGTGGGGCAAAACCGGGCTATTCGAGAATACACCAACCGTGATTGAAGCCCTAAACGCCAAGATGAGGCTTAAGCCTCATGAGGCTTTTACTGGCCTGGAATTGTTGCGCTATCTGCACCGGGAGGGAGGTCTGGTCCTGGGTCGCCCGGATGTAACCAGTATGCTGGATATGTATCTGCGCTTCTTCTATTGGCTGCCGGCAGCCGTATTTCTTAACGAGAAACTAGTGGCGCAGATGGGTCC
>JAAYJY010000170.1 GCA_012522705.1 Syntrophomonadaceae bacterium
ATAGATTACAGGAACGCCAAACGCATCGGCATACGTGTTACAGAGATAATCATTAGTTCTGTTCTCCCCAATTGAATCCCTTATTTCTGCACTTTCGTCGCCTGGTTTGGTGTTGCTGCCAGAATTGGCACTATGCAGTTTATATGGCAACCGATTCAAATCCTGTCATCTCCGGCGGCATTAGTACCATCTATTGATATAATGCACACCCCGATAGCAAATCGTTAAATTTGAACACCTCTATTGCCCATTGGGCGTTGTTCGGCACACAACTTCTTTGTCGCATACCGTAATACCCAAAACCCAATACAAGCCCCGGCAGCATTCAGGATGATGTCGTCGATGTCGAATGAGCCGCGCATTGTCAGCAATTGAGCAAGTTCCAAACATATGAGTGCCACCGCAACGGCTATGATGTACGGGGTAAACTTCCTTAACTTTTCAAACAGTACCGGCAGGAAGAAACCCAAAGGGGTAAAACCCACGAGGTTGCCCACCAAGTAGATGGTGTTCCGCGTCACGTCTTCCCCGGCTACGATAAAGCCAATCTGTTGTGCGATTTCCCGGAAAGGCATGAGGTTCCAGTTGCGCCCAATATGCTGTATCCAGCGTTCCCAGGTCAGACCGCCTACCAGCACGTTAGCGCCCCTGTAGTTGTTCGGGATAACGAGCAGGAATACAATGGCCAGAACGTATAAAATGAACAGGGCAAGCGGCACGGGGCGGTTGATTTTCTTCTCCGCCATAGGCATTATCCCCTCAGTATTTTCTTTATATTTTTCCCTTTGGCTACCTCGTCGACCAGTTTGTCCAGACGGCGAACGTTCTGCATAAGCGGGTCGGTTATCTCCTCGACCCTGTGACCGCAGATTACACCCGTGATTTTATCGGCGTTCGGGTTAATCTGAGGGGCTTCGGCGAAGAACCGCTCATAGCTTACGCCGTTCGCAAGCTGTGACCGCAAACCATCGTCGTCATATCCCGTCAGCCATTTCGTGACAGTATCGACCTCCGCTTTCGTGCGGCCTTTCCGCTCGACCTTTGCGACAAGGAGCGGATACACGTCGGACACAGGCATTTTATAAACACGCTCATTATTAGTCATACTTTTCCCCTCACTTTCCTAAATCTAAGCAATCCCACGCAGAGCAGTGCAATACCCAAACACAACCCAACAATGGGAAACTGCGGTATGCTGTCGAACTCCGAATCCATAAACCACCCGGCGGAAAGCAGCCCCCCGACATAGTTTCTAAACTCAACTCTCCGCAAGTCGGGTTTGCTTTGATTTCCGTGTTAAGTTCATAGAGAAATCGGATTTTAACAACCATCACACAGTCAGTCGTTTATCGCCTCGATACCAAGCTGTTTTAATTTCTCAAGGTTATCTAACATGTTCTGGAGCACCTCGGGAGAGTGTCCCTCCCATTCCAAGACTTCGCCCACTCCTCGCAGCGTGTGCTTGGTGCGGTAAGACCTTGTCGGATTTCCTGGGAATTTTTTATCAGTCAAATTAGGATCATTCTCGAAGTTACCGATGGGCTCCACTTGATAGATCCGACCACGTTTGTCGCCCACCGCAAGCTCTGCTCCCCATATAGCTACATCCAACCCGACCACTCGCGAACGCTGACATCTAACCTGACTACTCGCGGGGCACTGACATCTAGCCTGACCACTTGACTATCAAATACCGCCTTTATGGACTTGTTTTAAAATATTTCTTCAAACTTTATTGCTTGATTATTTGCTGGGATAAGAAGGTTAATACCTTTTGTCATAATGTTTTATTTTAGTGAATCAAGTATAAACATTGATGCATCCTGTCCCATGAATATTTTATTTGCAGTATGGAACGTTTTGGATTGAACACTTTTATAACCTATTTTAGTCATAATGTTTGCCAGTTCAATTTGATCGAACCCATTATGAACAAAGTCTGAAATTACTTGTTTATTTTTATTAAAATCTACAATTAATAAATGCCCCCCTTCATTGAGGACATCATATAATCTAGATAAAATTAATTCTACATCACCAATATGGAGTAAAACTTGCACCATGAAAATATAATCAGCATGTAAATCTGACAAACCTCCCTTTTCAAAATCGAAACATTCTATATCAGCATTCAGAATATTTAAATCAAAAACCTTTTGCTTTATTTGGTTAAGCATGTTTTGTGATGTATCCAGAAAACAGATAGAACTAAAATTATTTAATAAGTTCAGCCCCACAAGACCAGTCCCGCACCCGAAATCGATGGCGCGCTTGTCTTTAGTATCGACTAAATATTCCCGAATGGCATCTGATGCTATATTTGCAATCTTAATTCTTTCGGGAGTGTCATATACATCAGCTATCAGTTCAAACTTTTTTGCATTTCCCATCATTATATCCCCAATCATCATCTACTTCTGTACACCTGCATTTTATCGACGCTCTTCTTGCTTAGCGCTGTAATGCGTTTCTTTCCGTTTTGCTATCCCGTAAACTGTTTCAATGCTACTCCTACGCTTCATTTCCGTCTGGACCTATTTATATATTTCTTCCCTTTCAGCCTGTTTACCGTTTCTAGCAAATCAACTGTGTTTCTCGCAAAACGGCTAATCGTTTTGTCATCAATACCACGCACTCCACGTGCCCTGTTGCTGCAATTCTGATGACCATCG
>JAAYJY010000171.1 GCA_012522705.1 Syntrophomonadaceae bacterium
AAATATGTGGCTTAACGTCAGATAATGAACTTCCTGAAGGATTCCTGACTTGGACTAGGGGTTTAATTATAGATAAGAAGGAAAAATTGGCTAGTAAATATGAGATCAAGGAATTAAAAGGTGATACCTATTTGTTCTGCGAATGGAAGAGTGGAGACTACAAATTCGGGGGAATGCAACCCCAATACTACGTTCTTAAAAAGCTAAAGTGATACCGCGCCACGTTCAGCAGATAACAATCAGCAAAGACCACCCGTCTAGCGGGTGGTCTTTGCTATTAAGCCTGAAGCCAGTTGGCCATCAAGCAATTGGTTGTATGTTCTATTATGTTTAACGGCATTTATATTTTTGATTTATACATGGACTTCACTTTTCAATGCAGCCTAAATTTTGATAAGCCCGCAGAATGGCGGCTTTGATGTATCTTCAATGATGCGCTATCGGGCCGTGAGCGGTTACCGCACCGTAACCATGGCCCAGGCTGAAGAGATGCTGCGAGATAAACTGCCATCCCTTCAACAGAAATTCTTCTTCAGCCATTCTATCGTCAGATCTTCGCGCTCCGCCGTCAATTCCAGGAATCTATGCCCGGCCTCCTCAAACATGTGCAAGCTGCTGTTGGGCAGCCGGCGGCGCAGATATTCACCATTCTCTGGACCGACCGCATCATCATCGCGGGACTGGACAATTAAGGCCGGTTTTACACCAATTTCTTCAATATATCCATCCATGTCATGGCGGTCAAAATCGTTGATCAGGTCGGGACGCAGTTCGAACTGGCCGCCATCATCACTGAAGATGATGGTCTCGCCCGCTTGGAGGCGATGATAATCCTCCCCCATTATGGTGGCAAAGGCCTGGTGCATAAAAACCGGGGTCGACCAAAATATATATCCCGCCACCCGCTCATCCCCGGAGGCGCCCACCAGGACCGAGCTGCCCCCCATGCTGCGTCCCAGCACGATTACCGGCAAACCGTAAGCCTGGTCGACATGATCGATCACCGCCTGCAGGTCTTGCCCCTGGCGGGATAGGGTCACGGCAGCGAAATCGCCCTCACTGTTGCCGCTGCCTCGAAAATCGAAGGCCACTACCCCTACCCCGGCTTTCCGCAGTTTATCGGCAAAAGCGAAAACCTTGCCGCCGTTTTCCTTGGCCCCCCGAAATCCATGGCAGATCACCACCACGTATTTATCCCCATCGGCCGGCTCCCACAGATAAGCGGCCAGCTTCTTATCATTGCGAGTCTCTATCAGGATTTCTTTCATTAAATATGCACACCCCTTCCCCACCTGGCTTCGCTATTAGATTAGATATTCCGTGTTGCTTGGGTCAGATAGACGCCTTGCTCCATTGTGCAGCGCGGTCAGGGTTCATAGCGCCTGCTTGGCCTTGAATTTACATGTCGGTCGTAATGGCAGTGTTATCCTGCCGTCTCCCCGCCCTTTTAAAAAACCTCTGACGCAGATCATCCAGCCAGGTATACAAGATCGGAACGATAAACAGGGTCAACAAAGTTGAAGAGATAAGTCCGCCGATAACGGCATGAGCCATGGGACTGCGAGTCTCCGACCCGGCCCCCAGGGCCAAAGCCAGGGGGAGCATGCCAAAAATCATGGCCGTGCTGGTCATTATGATCGGCCTTACTCGGGTGGTGGCGGCATTCAGTAAAGCCGCGTGGGTGGCGATACCCCGCGCCATCTCCTGCTTGGCAAACTCGATCAGCAAGATGGCATTTTTGGTGACCAATCCCATCAACATGACAAAACCTATCAAAGAGATCAGGCTCACTTCACTGCCGGCAAAAAATAGTCCCAATACGGCGCCGATGATGGCCATCGGCAAGGACAACAATATGGCCAGGGGATCGATAAAACTTTCGAATTGAGCCGCCATAACAAAGAAGATAAACAGTATAGCCGTGATCATGGCAAAGAGAATTACATCGAAGGCCTCCTCCATCACATCGGCATACCCGGCCGTGATCAACCGGAAGTCCGCCGGCAGTTGGATTTCCTGCTCCACTTTATCGGTGAAAGCCTGATTGAATTCCCCCAAAGAGGTGCCGTAAAGATTGCAGGATACAACTACTTCACGGGAACGGTCGAAGCGGCGGATTTCCCCCGGTGTGCTGGCAAATACCGGCTCTACCACCTGGTTTAGATCAACCAGGGCCGCGCTTCCATCTGCCTTGGGAGTGGTGGGCAGATAGATGCCGGTCAAGGCAGAAGACACATCTCTTTGCGCTTCGGGCAGGCGCACCCTTATATCGATCCTTTGCTCACCATCCTGCAATTGTCCGACCACCGTTCCGGTGAACATAGTATAAAGAGTATCGGCGACAAAACCCGTCGATACGCCCAAGTCCGCTGCCGCCTCGCTGCGGATCTGCAGCCGCTGTTCAGGATTCCCCGGTTTAAAACTGGACTCCACATCCACCGCGCCAGGGATCGACTTCATAGCCGCCTCAACTTGTTGGGCCCAAGCCATCAATTCATTGCGATCAACCCCCAACAGGCGGTATTCCACCCCTTTGCCTTCCGTATTGGCGAAATCTTTTATCAAAATAGACACCTGGGCATTGGGGATGGCGGCCATTTCCTGGCGCAGGCTTTGAGCCAGCTCAAAAATATCACGCTCCCGGTCCCTTTTATCCAGGAGATTTACCATAATGCGGCTTTGGTCTTTCCCGGTTATCGAATAAACTTCGGTGACTTCAGGATAGGTACGGGCAACAGTCTCGATCTGCCCGGTGACCGCTTGGGCGGCATCCAGATTAAGACCGGCATCCATGCTTACATCCATGGTAAATTCCCCACTGTCACCGGTAGTAATAAATGCGGATGGCAGTTGAGTCATCAGCAGCAGGCTTCCGCCAAACAGCAGAAAAGCTCCTGTGAAAACAATCCCCCGGTATTTCTGTAAAACCTGATCCAAAGCTTCTACATAAAGAGCGGACAATTTATCGAAGCCTTGATTGAACTTGTCCAAAGCCCTGCCTATTAAACCCCGCTCTCCGCCGGTTCCCTGCTGCAAAACCCGGGAAGCCAACAGCGGCACCAGAGTAAAAGCCACTATAAGTGATACCAGTACACTGGCAGCTACCGTAATGCCAAACTCCTTCAAATATTGACCGAGCATCCCGGTGGTCAGACCTACCGGCAGGAATACGGCTACTACTGCAAAAGTTGTGGCCGCTACCGCCAAACCAACCTGATCCGTAGCATCCCGGGCCGCCTGCCAAGGGGTTTTTCCCATTTGTAAATGGCGATAAATATTTTCCACCACCACAATAGCATCATCGATCAACAGGCCCACCGAAAGAGAAAGAGCTACCAGCGAAACGGTGTTCAAAGTAAAATCCAAAAGATTCATGAACCAAAAGGTAGAAATGATGGAGGTAGGAATGGCTATAGCGCTAATTAAAGTAGAGCGCCAATCCTTCAAGAAAAGCAAAACGGTCAGAATAGCCAAAATGGCTCCTTCCAGAAGAGTGCGCTGAACATCCGCCAGGGAATTGCGGATATTTTGCGAATTATCCCGTATCACCTTGATTTCGATTCCTGCCGGTACCTCCAGTTCCTCCAGGACCGCGTGCACATCGTCGGCAACCTGAACGGTATTGCTGCCCGATTGTTTGATAATATCAAGTCCTATAGCCGGCAGGCCCTGATAATAAACCTGTTCTTGCGCCTCGGCCAAACCGTCTTCAATAACCGCTATATCCCCTAGGAAGATAGTCGTGTCTCCCCGTTTGGCCACCGGAATACGCTCCAGTTCCGCTATGTTTTCCCGTTCCCCGGCCGAGCGGAGGGCGATTTGGCCTGCCGTGCTCAGCGCCGCGCCAGCCGGTACATCCAGATGTTCGGACCTTATCCCTCCTACCACCTCGGCGGTAGTCACCCCAAAACTGGTCAAACGGTCTTTATCCAGCCCGACCTGAATCTCCCGTTGGGCCATACCACTAATATCCAGGGAGCCCACCCCGACAACAGTTTCCAAACGGGGACGCAGGCTGGTGTCAACCCAATTGCTCATCTCCCGCAGAGAAACGTCTGTACTAGTAATGGCGACAGTCAAGATCGGAGTATCTTGAGGGTTTAATTGAGCTACGATCGG
>JAAYJY010000172.1 GCA_012522705.1 Syntrophomonadaceae bacterium
ATCCTGAATTGGTATCCCAGGGCCTCCAGGATATCCCGCTCCACCTGGGCGTAGTAACCGAACCGGCATGGCCCCCACCCCCCTGCCATCACGATGGTATCCGCTCCTTGTTCCATGGCCTCGATGAAATTACCGACGTTGATCTTCAATGGCAAACAAGCAAATTCCGGCGAATTCTTGACACCCAGCTCCAAGGTGCGTTTGGTGATGGGCGGCGGCGGGATCACGTCCAGCTTTAGCCCTGATAACAGACTCTTCACCGCGATATTCATATGCCCCATAGCCGGAAAAGTCACCTTCATAAGCTGGCCGCCTTCCTTAGTTGCAGCATATCGCAGAATGCTTCCAGGCGTGTCACCAGTCCGGCTTCGCCGGTGTGTTCATCAATGGTCAGCATCATAAAGGGTTTGCTGAGTACCTTACGGCTGATGATTTCCCCGACCATTGAATCCGGACCACATCCAAAACAGGCCAGATATACTATCCCGTCCACTTCGGGTTGGCTGTCCAGCAACAACGCTCCCCCTACCGCTTTGCGGCCCAGGGTCCAAAAAACTCTTTTAGGTATCTCCCCGGCTTTGGCCTCTACCGCTGCCTGTTCCAGATTTTCGACCACCTGAACCTGACAGCCCAGTTGCCGCAGGCGATCGACCAAACTCATGCTGATCATCCGGTCGTATAATGAATAAGCATGCCCTAATACCCCAATATTTAGACCATTGGCTGCCGGTTGGGTTATCCTTTCCCCGTCCCACAGCCTGATCGCTTCAGCCATGGTATAGCCGTGCCGGCACCATTGCCGGCATCGCCGCCATTCCGCCAAACCATCACGGTATGCACGTCTGGTAACGGCGATATTTTGGCTGAAGCGTCGCCCCAGTCTCAGCAAGTCCTTCTCCAGGGTCCTGCCGTTGCGGCTGAGATCGATAGTAATGTCGATTATCTCCGGCAGGTTGGGGAGCGAAGCCCGCACCATATCCGGCAAACCCATGAATTTCGGGCATATGTACGAACGTTCCTCTATACTCACCAGCCGGGGGATAAAAATACAGTCCAGTTCTGCATGGCATAGTTCCTGGACGTGACCGAAACAGACCTTGATAGGAAAGCAGGCTTCGTCCACTGCGGTCCGCAATCCGCGCTCCACTGTCTGCCGATTAGTCCAGGAAGAAGTCACCACTGTTGCTCCCAATCCTTCGAAAAAGGTCTTCCAAAGGGGATAATAATAAAAATAAAACAGGCTTCTGGGTATACCTACCTTCACTGCTTCGATCCTCGCTTTCCTTTTACTGACGAGCACCATCCCTTAATCTTTGGGATCGAATAGAACGGCCGCCAAATAACCAAATACGATGGCGGCTGTAATCCCGCCGGCGGTTGCCGAAATTCCTCCGGTGAAAGCTCCCAGCCACCCTTTTTCGGCCACCTCTTTTATGGCCCCCTGGGCCAAACTATGGCCAAATCCGCTCAAAGGTACGGTAGCACCGGCACCGCCGATATCCACCAGGGGTTGGTACAACCCAAACGCGCTCAGCAATGCGCCAATGGTGATATAGCCCACCAAAATATGCCCAGGACTTACGCCCGGCTTGGTCAGGTCCATCACCAGTTGGCCTATCAGACAAAGGCCGCCCCCTACGAGAAAGGCCATCAGTAAAGACACACCATACCATTCCCTTCTAGTCTTTTTAACGGGTGAAAATTTTGTCAACCTATATGTTCTCTATGGCTACCGCATGGGCTATTGCCGGTATGCTCTCCTTTTGGAAGGTGGTGGTAGGACTCATTAAGGCTCCTGTAGATACCAGCAGGATGTTTCTCATCTCCCCGCCAGCCACCTTGCGCAAAAAAGGTCCAGTGAGCATACACGCCGAGCAGCCGCAGCCGCTGCCCCCGGAATCCACGTCCTGCAGGCCATCATAGAGAAGCACTCCGCAATCACTGAAATTGGGGCTGGGCACCAGCCCCACCCTTACAAACAATTCACGGGCCACGCTCAATCCTACCGCGGCCAAATCCCCAGTGACCACCAAATCATAATAATCATGGGGGCGGCCGGTTTCTTGGAAGTGCGCTTTGATCGTGTCCACTGCCGCCGGAGCCATGGCGGCGCCCATGTTTGCAGCATCGGTCTGCCCCATGTCAATTACCTTCCCCACCGTGGCGCAGCTTAACCTGGGCCCGCTGCCACCTTTTTGCAGAATCACCGCCCCGGCAGCGGTTGCCGTCCATTGGGAGCTGGGTACTCGCTGCACCCCTTGCTCGACCGGTGCCCGATACTGCCGTTCCGCACTGTAATGATGACTGGAGGTGGCGGCCAGTACCCGTTCACAATATCCTCCGTCGACCATGGCTGCAGCTACCAACAGCGACTCGGCCATGGTAGAGCAGGCCCCATACAAACCTAGAAAAGGGACGGCTATCTCCCGAGCCGCATAATTTGACGAAGTAATCTGGTTGAGCAGATCGCCGGCTACCATCAATTCTATATCCGAAGTCTGCAGGCCTTGTTTGCTGAGAGCCAGCTTGGCCGCCTCGCGCAGCATTTTGCTTTCGGTTTTCTCCCAACTGGCCTCCCCCCAGAGGTAGTCAGGCAGAATCTGGTCAAAATCGTCGCTCCATGGCCCTTCTCCCTCTTTAGGCCCCACGATTGAGGCCCATGAGATAATGCAGGGGGGATCTGCAAAGATAAATGTCTGCCTGCCTTTTTTATTAATTGCTCCCATTTTTGTCTCCCTAACTTACAAATACAACATAATCAGCTTGGCCAGACCGATCAAAACCGAGGCTGTGAATCCGAACAACAAAGTCGGCCCGGCAATGCTGAACATCTTGGCCCCCACCCCGAAGATATAACCTTCCCGTTTGAATTCCATGGCCGGAGCCACGATGGCATTGGCAAAACCGGTTATGGGCACTACTGATCCGGCGCCGGCCTTGGCCCCCAGGTTGTCATATATGCCGAGGCCAGTAAACAAAGCTCCGAGGAATATCATGGATGTTGACTCCAACGACACGGCATCCTGCCGACTGTAGCCCAGGGAAATAAAATATTCCATTATTATCTGCCCCACTACGCATATCAAACCACCCACCACAAAAGCCCACATACAGTTTTGGGCCAAAGGGGGCTTGGGTTTCATGCGGTTGACCAGGTGATGGTACTCCTCCTGTTCTGCGGTTTTAAGCAGTTCTTCTGGATTCTTTCCCATAATCAAATCCTCCTCGGATTATTATGGGTTTGAGGTACTGGCTTTATACATCCCGCACCTCCCAAAGCGCAAAAATGCCGGCAGGAAATGTTCCTGCCGGCGGCATAACCCAAACCTTATTCGGTGTAGGCGATTTTTATATTGGCCTTATAATCTATTATCCGGTCTCCCTTGACACTGGCGGTCCAATTGTAAACCTCTACTCCGGTGATATTGCCATAAGTCCTGGATGCTTCAGCAACCGCCGAAGTAACCGCGTCCTGCCAGTCTCTATGGGACTCTCCCACGAATTCGGCAACTTTGATTTGCATAAGAAGTCCTCCTTTCAATTCCGTTTGTCCCTATTATGGCTGACCGGAGGACTGTTTATTCCAATACCCTTTTGAGTTTGGACAGGGCCGCCTTTTCGATTCGGGAAATCTGGACCTGGGATAGCCCCATGTCGGCGGCGATGACGGATTGAGTTTCGTCCTTAAAGAAACGTCTTATAATGATCTCTTTTTCCCGGTCTTCCAGTTTCCCCAAGGCCTCCCGCAGGGCCAATCTTTCCAGCATCATGATGTTACCCTGCTCGCTGGCCAGCCGGTCGATCAAGGATAACTGCTCCTTGTCTTCCCCAACGTAGGAATCATAGATGTACGCCGGAGCCTGGCAAGCTTCTATGGCTATCACTATCTCTTCCTTATCCATCTGCAGCAGTTCGGCCAATTCATTGATAGCCGGTTCCCGGCCCAAATCCGCCCGTAGTTTCTCCTGGGCCCAGCGAATCTTGCCATAGTTTTCTTTCAAGCCTCTTTGCACCTTGACGATGCCATCATCGCGAAGAAACTTTTTTATCTCCCCGATAATCATGGGCACGGCATAAGTGGAAAACCGTACCTGGAAAGTGAAATCAAACTTGTCGATGGCTTTTAGCAGTCCGATTGAACCAACCTGGAACAAGTCCTCGTAATCGTAACTGGTGTTCTTGAATCTTTCCAGAACCATGTAGACCAAACCCAGGTTACCCTCATAAACCCGGGAACGGGCGCTTTGGTCGCCGGCCTGGGCTTGGCGCAGGAGCTTATCGTTTTCCTGGTATTTGTCAGGGAGCATGGGCTTGTCCCCCTTTAAGCCAGGGCAGCCTGGGATTTGACCTGGAAGCATCTTTTCATTTTGACACTGGTGCCCTGCCCGGGTTGACTGCAAACGTTCAGTTCATCCATGAACGACTTCATCAACGAAAACCCCAGTCCCATCCGGGCGGGGTCGCTGGAGAAACTTGGCTCCATGGCCTGCTCGATATTGGTCATGCCCCTGCCGTAGTCTTCAACCATGATTTCCATTATCTGATTTTCCAAAATGGTGGCCATGACAACTACTTTTTCATAGGGTCGATTATCGTAACCGTGAATGATGCTGTTGGATACGGCCTCGGAAAACACCAGTTTGATTTCCTCTATCTCTTCCAGAGTGCAGTTCAGTTGGGCTGCGAATGCGCCTACGCACGAACGGGCGAAAGATACATTTTCCGGTAGACTGGGAAATTCGAAACGCACATAATTTTTCATATTCATGGCCTGTCCAGCCTGAAGGCTGGGATTCACCTCCGTCATATATTGATGATGTCCTGCTCGTTGTTATACATGGAAACCAGTTTGTTGATACCTGAAAATACCAGAATCTTACTGACTGAGGGGCGGGCCCCCACAATAAACATTTTACCATGCAGGTCGGCCATTTTTTTGTAGCGGCCTATTATTACCCCCAAGCCTGAACTATCGATAAAGGTTACCTTCTCTAGATTTATGACCAGATTGCTTATCCGGTTGGTCTCCAGTCTGCGGTCTATGGTTTTACGAAGCTTTTCAGCCACCATCATGTCTACCTCGCCGGTTATCCTGACGATAAGCGTATTTCTTACCTGTTTCAGATCAAGTTCCACGCCAAAAGTCCCCTTCCTGCATTACGTACCATTGAGGGTCTGCGGCTTAACCCCACACAGAGCCACATGGGAGACTTCTACATGAAGGGGACAACTCCTTCCACGAAATTCCATCTATAACAGGAAGGTTTCGGCAAACATTTTCTTAATCTCCCTAAGCACTCCGCCTTTGGGCACATCTTTTGCCGAAACGATGTCAACTGTCTTTACAACATTGCCATCCTCAAGGACCTGCATCTCACCGACCTTCTGCCCCTTGCTCACCGGGGCATCAACATATTCAATCAGTTGTTGGGTTTGGCTGAGGTTATCCTTTTCGCCTTTAAGGTATATGGAACCCACATCATCGAGCGCCACCGCTTCGACTGAATCCTCGACTCCCTTGCCTACCTGCACTACTCCGCAGACACTATCCCGGGCAAAAAAAGACTTATAAGCATATTTGGAAAAACCATAATTGTATAATTCCATAGAATCGCGGAAATGCCCTCTGACTTCAGGGGAAGCCATAACTACCGCTATCAGGCGCAGGCCATCTCTTTTTACCGTCGAGGTCAGACAGTATTTGGCTTCGTTGGTCCAACCAGTTTTGAAACCGTCGGTCCCCTCATACCACCACAGCAGTTTGTTGGTGTTATAAAGGACGAATTTACCCTCGCGGAGGTTGTATTGTTTTATGGATGAATACTCGAGTATTCGGGGGTGCGCTAAGGCATGGCGGGCGATTATGGCCATATCGTGGGCGCTGGTGTAATGTCCTTCCGCCGGCAGACCGTAGGAGTTGATAAACTGGGTGTTCTGCAGTCCCAATTCGGTCGCCTTTTGATTCATCTTATCTACAAAACTCTGGTGGGTCCCCTCCAGATGCTCAGCCACTGCCACACAGGCATCATTGGCCGAGCCTACCGCTATTGATATCAGCATATCCTCATAGGACATGGTTTCACCGGGGGCCAGGTAGATCTGGGATCCCCCCATCATCCAAGCGTTATCACTGGTGACCACATTGTCGGTAAGCTGAACCTGGCCGTCCTCCAATGCCTCCACCGCCAGAATCAAGGTCATCAATTTAGTCATACTGGCCGGGGCCAGACGTTTATCCTGGTTGAATCCTTCCAGGATACTACCGGAATCAGCATCCATCAAGACATACGCATCGGCCTTAATGCTTTCCATCTTGGTCTGCGCCGTCCCCGTCCCCACCCACAACAACATTAGGAGAATCAAGACGAACGCCGCCGCTCTTTTTTCCACCCTCATCCCGCATGTACCTCCTCAGAATGCAAATTTAATACATTATATTGAGGCGCATCCGGTATTATGTCATTAGAGGGTTATACGGGCTTTTTTATGTTACCTCCCTGTCGATAATAATTAGAAATCGGTGTCTATTATTTTAACAAATCAGCCCGGGTAATCCTGCTGAACCTCAAGCCCGTCGGTTAAAGCACGGTATCTATTATTAACGATTGAGCTGCGGGAGGCATATTTACCAGTCGGTAACTGTCTGCCAAACATTTTAGAGCGGTGGGCAGCAGTTGCTGGCGATTGGCGTATATGACCGCCATTACATCGCCTTCTTGAACCCAATCTCCTTTCTTTTTGTGAACCATTACCCCCACCGCAGGATCGATGGTATCACCGATCCTCTCTCGGCCGGCCCCCAACAACATTGCGGTCCGGCCAACCTGGAAAGCATCCACTACCCCCACGTAACCGTCCCGGTCAGCCCTGACTGGAACTTGAAATGCTGCCTGCGGCAACCCATAGTGAGGATCCTTTTCGTCAAGCCGTCCACCTTGGGCAGCCACCATTTCGGTCAGCTTGTCATAACCGGCTCCGCCAGCCAGACACTTGCGAGTCTGTTGTCGGGCTGTCTCCACGTTGGAGTACCTGCCTGCCAACATAACCAGACGGGCGGTCAGCTCCACGCTCAATTCTTCCAGATCAGCCGGCCCATGACCGCTATGCAGCAAGCGCAGAGCTTCGTCCACTTCGAGAGCATTGCCCACCGCATAACCCAGAGGCTGGCTCATATCGCTGATCACTGCCACTACTTCCCGCCCCACGCCCTTGCCGATCTGTACCATTTCCCGGGCCAATTGCCGGGCTTCATCTATGTGCTTCATAAATGCCCCGCTGCCCACCTTTACATCCAACACGATTCCCTCCGCCCCGGCCGCAATCTTTTTACTCATGATGCTGGAGGCGATGAGGGGAATACTATCCACAGTCGCAGTCACGTCCCGAATAGCATAGAGCCGCTTATCGGCCGGAACCAGATTGCCGGTCTGGGATACCACCGCTGCTTTGATCGAGTTGACCTGGGCTACGAATTGGGCATGGCTTCTCTCAGCCTGGAAACCGGGGATGGACTCCAGTTTATCGATGGTTCCTCCGGTGTGTCCCAAGCCCCGCCCAGACATCTTGGCCACTGGAACCCCCATGGCGGCGGCCAGCGGAATGACGACCAGGGTGGTCTTGTCCCCTACCCCGCCGGTACTGTGCTTGTCCACCTTCTTCCCGGCTATGGCCGACAGATCCATAACCTCCCCGGAATAGGCCATGGCCAGGGTCAAATCGCTGGTTTCCTGCTCGGTCATGCCCCGGAAATAGACCGCCATAGCCCAAGCGGCGATCTGGTAATCGGGTATGCGGCCATCGCTGATGCCCCTCACCAGAAATCCGATCTCTTCCGCCGACATGGCTTTCCCATCGCGTTTCTTCTGTATGATATCCTGCGTATTCATGTTAGCCTCTTATCGTTTTATGGTGTTCCAAAAACTTTTTCCCGCCGTACTGGCCGGGACCTCCAAATAATCTGCTATGGTCTGTCCGGCATCGGCAAAGGTATCACGTCGGCCCAGATCGACTCCCGCTTTGATGCCCGCCCCCCAAACCAATAAGGGTACCATTTCTCGGGTATGGTCGGTCCCGGCCGTGGTCGGATCACAGCCATGATCGGCAGTTATTATCAATAGCTCGTCCTCAGTCATGCTCTCCAATAATCTCGGCAGCCAGGCATCGAACTCCTGCAATGCGTCCCGGTAGCCGTCAACATCGTTGCGATGCCCGTAGAGTTGATCGAAGTCGACCAAATTAGCGAAAACCAGTCCGGAGAAGTCTTCTTGCAGGACTCTCAATATCCGGTCCATACCATCTTCGTTGTTCTTGGTGGGATGGCTTTCATTTACGCCCCGGCCAGCAAATATATCCTTGATCTTGCCAACCCCTACCACCTTCTGACCAGCGGCGATGATGGCGTCCAGTATGTTGGGGGGTGGTTCCAGGGAGTAATCATGGCGATTGGGGGTGCGAATATAGTTCCCTTCAGTTCCAATGAAAGGACGGGCAATAACTCGCCCCACCCCGTGTTCACCCTGCAGCAGGTCGCGGGCCAGGCTGCAAATGCGATAGAGCTCTTCCAGGCCTACCACCTCTTCATGAGCGGCTATCTGGAACACGCTGTCCGCTGAAGTGTAAACGATAGGATATCCGGTTTCAACGTGCTGCCGGCCCAGCCGGGCGATGATCTCAGTCCCAGACGCCACCACATTGCCCAGGGTTTTACGGCCGATAATGGTTTCGAATTCATCTATCAGACCCGGCGGAAATCCGTCGGGGTAAGTAGGGAAAGGGTCTTCCAATACCACCCCCATAAGCTCCCAGTGGCCGGTAGTGGTATCCTTCCCTTTCGACTTCTCGACCATTTTCCCGTATGCCCCCAGGGGGCTCTCCACCGGTTCTACTCCCGGCAGGGTATCAAGGTGGCCGAGGCCCAACTTCTGCATATTGGGCAGATGAAGTCGGCCTGCTTCCCCTATATGTTTCAGGGTATTGCACCCCTCATCTCCATATAGACAACTATCTTCGGCGGCGCCGATCCCGACGCTATCAAGCACAATCAAAATGGCCCTCTTCCCCATCAGTCTGTTCCTCCTTTATCAACCAGGCAGATATTTTAAGCTCGAGGATGGCATTGGTGATATACCTCGCGCAGACGACTCTTGGTCAGATGCGTATATATTTGGGTGGTGGAGATATCGGCGTGACCCAGCATCTCCTGCACGGATCGCAGGTCGGCCCCGTTCTCCAAAAGATGGGTGGCAAAGGAATGGCGCAGCATATGCGGAGTGAGATCCTTTCCGATCCCGGTCTGGCGGCCATACTGAGCCAAGATCTTGAAAAAACCCTGGCGGGTCATGGGACGGCCATGGGCATTCAGAAACAAGGTGCGTTGACCCACCTCTTTGACCAGCAGGGGACGGGAGCGGGCCAAGTACCTTTGCACCCACCTTATCGAGGTCTGGTTTACGGGTATGATCCTTTCTTTACGCCCTTTGCCGATACAACGCAGGAAACCGGCCATGGCATTCAAATCTTCCAACCTGACCGCCAGGAGCTCAGAAACCCTTATGCCGGTACCGTATATCAACTCCAACATGGCACGGTCCCTGAGCCCCAGAGGAACTATTACTTGGGGCTGTTCCATTAGTTTGTCCACCTCTTGGATAGTCAACACCTGGGGCAGCTTGCGGCTTATTTTCGGAGTTTCCATATCCGTAGTGGGGTTCAGGGTGACCAATCTCTCGGCCGTTAAATATCTGAACAGTCCTTTGATGCTGGAGAAGGTACGGGCCACACTGGCAGGGGCCGCGTCACGATCCATCTCCTCAGCCAGAAAGCCAGTTATATGTTTCCTTCTGACTTCCTCCCACGTAGTAACCCGGCATCCATCCCGCAGATAGCGGACAAAT
>JAAYJY010000361.1 GCA_012522705.1 Syntrophomonadaceae bacterium
GCATATGAAGGTTTCTCAAAGCGTGAAAAAGCTTCTAACATACGCGGCGCGCCCAAAAGAGCTTCCGCCTGTTCGATGGCACGCAGACCCTCGCCCGTTACGGTATCCGCGCCCATGCCGATGCCAACAATCGTCACGCTTGTCATAGCTCATTGCCCTCTAGCTTTTTTCTTACTTCTGCCAAGGTAAGTCCCGTTTCCCCGCCGGGGCGTTTTAAGACCGCGGTGGTCATACCGCATTCGCGCGCCGCCGCGAGTTTGTCTACAAACCCGCCCTCCGTGCCAGATTCCTTGGTAATAAGGATATCCGCCCGCGCCGCACGAAACATGGCGGCGTTAAGCTCCTTGGAGAACGGTCCCTGCATACAGATGATGTGCCCTGCGGGGAAGCCCGCCTCGATGCAAGCGTTGAGCCCCTCCGCCAAGGGCAAAATGCGCAGCCACACGCGGCTTTCAAATCTGGTCACGGCGGTGAGCGCGCGCGCCGCCTTTGCTCCAAGACCGGAGAAAATAATCCCATCGGTCGTATTGAGCCAATTTATCAGCCCTTCCATAGTGGGAAATACCATAACCCCGTCCTCCGCGACGCTTTCCCGCTTCACCCGGAGGTAAAAGGTATTCGTACTTTCACACGCCGCTCGCAGGTTTCGGCTCACTACGTCGGCGTAGGGGTGTGATGCGTCGAGCACCAGGCGCGGGGCATGCTCCTTCATAAGCCCGGCCATAGCGCTTTCATCAAGCCGCCCGGTGTGGACTTCTACGCTGCCACTCGCGCTTACAAGCGATTCGCCGTATTCCGTGGCAACGCATACGAGTGCTCGGATGTTTTTCTCTTTTAATAGTACCGCCAGCTCGCGCCCTTCGCTTGTCCCGCCGAATAAAATGATGTCAGCCAATTTTGTACCCCCTCGGCGTCACCATTTTGCCTTTGATCTCCCTCGTTTGCACGTTGCCGATGAACACGGTGGTAAACATATCGACCTTGGCGCTCCGCAGCTCGCCAAGAGTCATAAGCGCCGTGCTTTCTCCCTCGCGGCCTACGTTCCGCGCCATGCCGCACAGCGTGTCGGACGGCTTGTGCGCTAAAAGAATATCACAGGCTTTTCCCAAATAATCCGCCCGTTTTTTGCTGGATGGGTTGTAAAGCGCGATGCAAAAATCCCCCATCGCCGCACAAGTGAGACGGTTTTCAATTATCTCCCAAGGGGTGAGCAGGTCGGAGAGGCTGATTACAGCAAAATCATGCGTCAACGGCGCGCCTAAAAGACTGGCGCCCGCAAGCGCCGCCGTAACGCCGGGGACGATTTCTATTTCCACATCTACATGTTCCTCGCTCAACTCCAAAACAAGCCCCGCCATACCGTACACACCCGCGTCGCCGCTGCATACTACCGCTACCGTATGCCCCTCGGCCGCAAGCTCAATCGCCTTTTTACAGCGTTCCACCTCGCCGAGCATGGGCGTGGCAAAGGTGGGTTTTTCGGGGTAGAGGGGCTTTATCAGTTCTATATACTTCGTATAACCCACCACGATGTCCGCCCGCTCAATAAATATGCGGCAAGCGCTGGTCATGCCCTCGGCGTTTCCCGGACCAAGCCCGATGACGAACAGCTTGCTCATTGCACTTTCCCTCCCTCGTAAAACCGCACCACATACGGCTCAATGGCCAGCGCCATTGTAATGCCATTCTCTGCCTCTTTTTTCGTAAGCAGCCGTCCGTTTTCGCCGCACCCTAATATGGCGCTTCGCTCGCACACATTATCCACGCCGGTTACGGACTTAACAAAGACGGAGCTTGAAAACTTACCCGGCACTTCGGCCAGCGACGAAGCCGAGAAGGTATGGAAAGGAAGCGCATGGCGGCGGCAGAACTCCAAAATCCCCGGCTCATTTGCTTTCAGGTCTATACTGCATACTCTTTTAACGGCGGCACGGTGGCAGCTGGTTTTCGCAAGCACGAGCGAAAACGCAGCTTCGATGGCCTCCGCGTCCGTATCCTTTTTGCAGCCCACGCCGAGCGTGACCACAGGTGGCACAAGCTGTAGCGCCTCTGTTTTCCCGCGTGTGCGCCAGGTCACTAAAATGTCGCTCGGGCCGTCGGTCAACTCTATCCCTTTAGGCGGCGCGTCTTCCACAGGGAAATTGCTTTTGAGCTTCACGGTCTCCCCCGCGAGCAGACGCGAGGACACCGACTTGATGCGGTCAGGGTTAACAATAATCAGCCCCTGTTTTTTCGCCCAGTTATCCACGGCAAAAATGCCGTTCAGATCGGTCGCAGTGGTAACAACAGGAATGGCGTCAAGAAGCTGTGCGATCTCTGTCGCCAATTCGTTCGCACCGCCCAAATGCCCCGCAAGGAGCGAAATGCTATAGGTTGCAAGCTCGTCCACCACGACCACGGCCGGGTCGGTGATTTTCCTTTTTACGTGAGGCGCTATGGCGCGCACCGCAATCCCTGCGGATCCAACGAAAATGAGTGCATCGTCCAATGCAAAATGTGCCTCCGTCCACACTCCTAGCGAGCCGTCCTTGCAGCGCGTTACGTCTACGTCGCAACTATTGGAAGCATAATACTCTGCCAGCCTTGCGCCAAGCAAAAAACCCTTTTCGCTAAACGCAACAATACCGATCTTCATTCCTTTATCCCATGTCTAAAGGAGGTGGTAAAGGCGGGATCATAGAGCTTACTCAGTTCGTAATCGCTGCCTAAAAAGCCGCCTACCATGATGAGCGCATGGTTTTTGATACTGCTTTCCGTCGCCGCCGCAGAGAGCGTACCCACGGTACAGCGCACGATTTTTTCATCCGGCCAACTTACCTTGTAGACTATGGCAACAGGCGTTTCTGCCTCGTAGCCACCCGCAAGAAGCTCTTTCTGTAAGTCCTCGGTCAGACCCGCGCTCAAAAAGATTACCATGGTGGCCTGGTGCGCGGCAAAACTGCGAATACTTTCCCGCTCCGGCACATGCGTTTTCCCCGCAATGCGGGTGATGATAACGCTTTGGCTCACGGCGGGCAGTGTGTATTCGGCCTTAAGAGCCGCCGCCCCGCCGCAAAAACTGGAGACGCCGGGGCAGATTTCAAAGGGTATGTCAAGCGTGCTCAGCCTGTCCATCTGTTCGCGTATCGCGCCATAGACCGACGGGTCACCCGTGTGCAGGCGCACCGCCATGCCACCCGCGCGCTGTATGCGAAGCAGTACAGCAATGATCTCGTCAAGCGTCATCCTTGCGCTGTTGTACAGTTCACAACCATCCTTGGCCAGACTCAAGATCTCCGGATTTACAAGCGAACCCGCGAAAACAATGGCGTCGGCAGTTTTAAGAAGCTCAGCCCCCCGCAAAGTGATCAGATCAGGAGCACCGGGGCCGGCCCCCACAAAATAGATCATTTTCGTATCCCCCATATTTCCATAAGTTCGTCCGCGTTGGCGCTTTTAGTAAGTATGCCCTTCATCGGCTGGGCGGTGGTAAAACAAAGAAAGCCAATGGTCACGCCCTCTGGCACACGCCGCTGCAGGCAAAAACCGATTCTTTTTTCCAGCTCAGCCATTGTTTCTTTAAGCAGCCCGGCCTCATAAATAAGCGTCAGGGCCGCGTCAGTGGTTACGCTTTGGGTAATGCCCTGCAGCAGAGAAAGCTCTGCTCCCCCGGTGGCCGCACAGGCCAGCAGCGTCTCCATTCGCCCGTCTCCAAAAGAGGAATGGGTGTTGGTCACACCGATGCCGAGCTTTACGAGTTTGCCAATATGCCCAACCAGCAATATCCGGGAAAAACCCAGCTCGACCGCTGCGTCAATAGCAACCCCGATGAAATTGGAACATTTCACATGATTCTCCGTGGACAGCCCGAGGCTCTCACGGGCAAAGGCCTCTCCAAAGTTTCCGGGGGTGAGCAGCACGTCGTTCACGCCGGCCGCCGACAGCTGCCTGAGTTCAAGGCGAACGGTATCCGCCATTGCCTGATGGCTCATAGGCTCCACTATACCAGTAGTGCCTATTATGGAAATGCCTCCCTCAATCCCTAAGCGGGGGTTAAAGGTGCGCTTAGCCAGTTCCTCGCCGCCGGGGATGGAGATGACGACGGCAAAACCGCCTTCGTATCCATGTTGCTCTGCAGTTTTAATAAGCCCCTTCATTATCATCTCGCGCGGGACGCTGTTGATGGCGGCCTCCCCTACCGGCTGGTCAAGACCGGGTTTGGTCACCCGGCCAACGCCCGCGCCGCCGTCAATGACTATTCCCTGCACTCTCTTTTCGACCTGTGCATATACAAGAATACCATCCGTCACATCCGGGTCGTCGCCGGAATCCTTGCGGACGGCGCAATTGGCGCAACCAGCAGTAATCCGGGCATCCAATACATCAAACGTCAGGTCAATACCTTTGGGTGTTCCAATAGACACCTGCCGCACCGGAGAACCACAAATCAGCATAATGCCGGCCGCTTTTGCCGCAGCGGCAGCGCAGGCGCCGGTAGTATAGCCACAGCGCAATAATTTTCCGTTTACGTTTCGCATGACTTCCATGATAAAAAAACAAAACCCCCGGTGTTGAAGCGCCGAGGGTTGATTTACGAGAGAAACGGGTTCCCACTTAAATCATATCCTTCGGTGCCCGCAAAGGAATATGAATCCAGGTAACCCAGCTATTACGGTAACGGACTTGCGAGCCAATTCCATCCTGCTACCCCACTTTGATTTGGCATCAGTATGCGTTAAAAGCGCACGCTTGTCAAGGATCGATTCAATTACGGCATTGACAAAACGTTTTCTGTGCTGATATACTGACGTCGAATTGAATAGCGGATACAGGTCATGGAAGTTAGGTGTGAATCCTACGCAAGGCCGTTGCTGTAATTCGCCGACGCTTTTGGCATGAGTCACTGGGAAAAAGTATCCCGGGAAGGCGCCAGAGGCTGCGTTTTTGGAAACGTGGGCGATAAGCCAGAATACTTGCCTGTATTCCCGCCGCGTGAATCGCGTGGTGCAAACAACCCTGCGGACTGCCCGGGGTCATGTATTTGAAAGAAACCCTTGTTATTAACAGAGGTTTCGCACCTAAACCAACGTCTGCAAGTTGCTCGCAGACGTTTTTTATTGTTTCGGTTTTATTTTTGCCGGTGAGGCTCTCGGCTAAAGTGGCTCATCAGCAAAAAAACAATAAATAACAAAAAGGAGGATGAAAATGCAATACCATGCCAGGAAACCCTTAACCCTGCTGCTCACACTGTTGCTGTGCCTATTATTGCTGACCGGCTGCTCCACGAATCCGTCAAACCCGCCCGGAGGAAATCCCGCTGCCAATACGCCGAAACCGGTTCTTCTGGTCGTAAGCTTTGGCACCAGCTACAACGATAACCGCGAATTGTCCATAGGGGCCATTGAGAAGGCACTGCAGACAGCTTATCCCGACTATGAGGTCCGGCGCGCGTTCACAAGCCAGATCATCATTGATAAGCTCCGGGAGCGCGACAAAATTGAAATTGACAACGTTAAACAAGCAATGGACCGTCTACTGGCCGACGGCGTCAAAGAGGTCGTTATACAGCCTACGCATGTCATGAACGGCTTTGAGTATGACGACGTCGTCGCCGAAGCCAATACCTATAAGGATAAGTTTGACAGCTTCAAGCTCGGCAAATCGCTGCTGATCACCGACGACGACTACAAAGAGGTTGTCTCCGTCATAACAACGGAAACAAAAGCCTATGACGCCGATGGAACGGCCATCGTATTCATGGGTCACGGCACCGAGCACGCAGCCAACGCCACCTATACAAAATTTCAGAAGTTCCTGACCGACGGGGGTTACGACAACTATTTCGTCGGGACGGTCGAGGCCGAGCCCGCTTTGGAAGAAGTAATATCCCTTGTTAAGGCTTCCGGTGCGAAGAAGGTTGTTCTGGAACCGCTCATGATCGTCGCGGGCGACCACGCCAACAATGATATGGCAGGCGACGAAGAGGGTTCGTGGAAGACCGAATTCGAGAAGGCGGGTTTTGACGTCGAAGTGGTCATCAAGGGTCTTGGCCAGTTCACCGGCATTCAAAATCTGATCGTAAAACACGTGGGCGAAACGATAGGCGAGTAGTAAAAAAAATGTGACTTGCGGCCGGAAAAGCCGTTCCATGTGTTTTGACAGCGTGGCAAAGCAGATTTGATTTCAGGAGAATGGTCAAATTGAAGAAGGCATTTATCTTTCTGCTCACAATTGCGCTTCTAGGTTTATTACTTACAGGTTGCAGCACCAACACTTCGCCTGGCGATAGCGGAACATCCCCGCCAGCTTCAAGCGAGGAGCAGACTCTCACCCAGAGCGAGAAACCGAAACCCATTTATGGAAACCAGCTCAAAGACGGAACGTACAAGATTGAGGTCACATCCAGTTCCTCAATGTTTCGGATTATTGACGCGCAAATAACCGTGGCAGGCGGAGAGATTTCGGCGGTTCTGACCTTAAGTGGAGACGGCTATGAGAAGTTATACATGGGTACTGGTAAGGAGGCGCTAGCCGATACGGACGACAAGTGCATCTATTTCGTGGAGAACGCCAATGGCCAATATACTTATAGTGTACCGGTGACAGCGCTGGACCAGGATACCGACTGCGCCGCGTGGAGCATCCGGAAGAAAACATGGTACGACCGGGTTTTGGTATTCCAGTCCTCACTTATTCCCAGAGACGCAATCATAGAGGTATAAATAACAAAATGCAGGAGCCGCCAAGATTCGTTTCGCGGCTCCTGTTCCCAATTATTGGCACGAACTGGGTTTATTTATGAAAAATTGCACTTTTTGGATCGTACTGGTGCTGATAACAATACTCCCGATTCAGGCGCTAGGCGCTGAGCTGCCGGCGGACGGGCAGTACATGATTGAAGTTACGCTGTCAGGCGGCTCCGGCAGAGCAACGATACAGTCCCCCGCCAAGCTTTGCGTTGTAAACCGAGTGGCGACGGCCACTATCGTATGGAGCAGCCCGTATTACGATTATATGCTGGCAGACGGGATTGCCTATTATCCCGTCAACACCAGCGGGAATTCCACCTTTGAGCTTCCAGTTACGCTGAATGAGAATGTGGAGATCACCGCTCGGACCATCGCTATGAGTGAACCTCACGAAATTGACTATACTCTTTATTTCAATTCGGCCCGACTCAAGCCCCTTGGCCGTAACGGATCCTCACCTATCCAGCCCGGCGGAGTTGGAGCAGCGATTATTATCATCGGACTGGCGGCTTTTTTTATGTGTAAAGAACGCCGGCGAGATAACAGGACTTAAGAAAAATGAAGCGATATATAGTTGTTACCCTTAGCTTAATAATGATACTCTCAATGTTGGCCGGCTGCGCCGTGAACACCGGGAGTACTCTTAATAAGGGGCTTGGCAACGGCTGGCAACCAGAGAATAGCATGGAGTTGCAATATGCCCAAAACTTCAGCGTGGATTATTATAACGGCGGATACGCCCTGATTACCATATCCGACGGCAGCCAATATCTGGTTGTTCCGGAGGCAGGCGATATTCCAACCGGAATAGACGCGGATATTACGGTCCTGCGCCAGCCCATCACCAACATCTATCTCGCCGCCACTTCAGCCATGTGTCTGTTTGACGCTCTGGATTCCCTGGACAATATCACTCTGTCCGGCTCCAAGACCAGGGACTGGTATATCGAGAATGCCAGAACGGCAATGCAGGTTGGAAAGATTCTTTACGCGGGAAAATACAGCACGCCGGATTACGAGCTTATCATGTCCAAGGGGTGTCGCCTGGCAATAGAGTCTTCCATGATAAACCATGCCCCGGAAGTGAAAGAAAAGCTGGAAGAGGTGGGTATCCCGGTTCTGGTGGATCAATCGAGCTACGAATCTCATCCTCTTGCGCGCACCGAGTGGATAAAGCTTTACGCGGTGCTGATGGGCAAAGAAGCTGTCGCCGAGAAGCTTTTTAATGAACAAATCGCTTATATGAACGATGCCACCAGTAAAATCAACACCGGCAAAACGGTCGCGTTTTTCCATATCAGCTCTTCGGGCTATGCCGTCGCCAGGAAATCGGGCGACTATGTGACGAAAATGATCGAGCTGGCCGGCGGCAATTATATCTTTGCAAATTTGAGAGATCCGGAAAAAGCCGCGAGTACGGTTAACCTTGAGATGGAGCAATTTTACGCGACCGCTAAAGAAGCCGACTTTATCATTTATAACAGCACTATTGGCGGCGTAATTGCTTCCCTCCAAGAGCTGATAAGCAAAAACAGCTTGCTGCGCGACTTCAAAGCCGTGCAAAAGGGCAACGTCTGGTGCACAGACAAGAATCTCTTTCAGGAGACAACCCAGCTCGGACTAATGATTTCGGATATCCACCGGATGCTGACCCAGGACGATGGGAGCCTGACGAAGCTGAATTTCATGTACAAGCTGGAATGATATTAACCATATAACATAACGCGCAGTGAGAAATATTGATGGGAATACCAAACGAAGCTGCCAGGAGGCATTTAAGATACTGTATCACAATAGCCCTACTCCTTATCCTTTTGGTTGGGCTGTTTTTACTGAATATTGGCTTGGGCAGCGTGACTGTAGCGATCGGGGACATTGGCAAAATACTGCTGGGGCAGGGCGAAAACTTAACGGATCATGACATCATCTGGAAGATCCGCCTGCCCCGAATGATGGCTGGCATCCTACTTGGCGGCGCTCTCGCGCTGTCGGGTTTTTTGCTGCAGACCTATTTCAACAATCCCATTGCCGGACCCTACGTACTGGGAATATCCTCCGGCGCCAAGCTGGTGGTGGCCCTGGTCATGGTGATAGCGCTGGGCCGGTATTACACGGTCAGTTCGGCGGTTTTGATTTCGGCGGCTTTTGTCGGCGCTATGATTACCATGGGATTTGTGCTATTGGTGGCCAGAGTCGTGCAGCGTTCGTCCATGCTGATTGTCAGCGGCGTGATGATCGGCTACATCTGCTCGGCCATCACCGATTTCATCATTACCTTTGCCGACGAGACCAGTATCGTCAACCTGCACAACTGGTCCAACGGCACCTTCTCAGCCACTTCATGGGAGGATGTGCGGGTTATGGCGGTAGTAGTGGTGATCACTTCTTTTATCGTGTTTCTTATGTCGAAGCCCATCAGCGCCTATCAATTTGGTGAGAGTTATGCGCAGAATATGGGCGTTAATATCAGACTATTCCGGGTTTTGCTGGTGCTGCTGTCCAGCGTGCTGTGCGCCGGTGTTACTGCCTTCGCCGGCCCGATCTCATTCGTAGGGATAGCGGTGCCGCATCTGGTTAAATCCCTTTTAGGAACCGCCAAGCCGCTCATCGTCATTCCTGCCTGTTTTTGCGGGGGGGCGATTTTCTGCCTGGGTTGTGATTTGATTGCCCGGACTGCCTTCGCGCCTTTGGAGCTCAGCATAAGCTCGGTGACCGCCGTGTTCGGAGCGCCTGTGGTGATAGGCATGATGTTGAGAAAGAAAGAGCGTGCCTGATATGGAATATTTTTTTCGTACCAGCCGGCTGACGGTTGGATACAACGGCAAACCTCTGATAAAGGATATCGAAATACGGCTTCAAAAAGGCCAGATTCTGACGCTGATAGGGCCAAACGGGTCCGGTAAATCGACAATTCTGAAAAGCATAACCAAATATCTGAAAAGCATTTGCGGGACGGTTTATATAGACAACCGCTCCATCGACGATATGAACGACAGGGATATGTCCTATCAAGTATCCGTCGTCCTGACCGAAAGACTTCGGACCGAGCTTATGACCTGCGAGGATATCGTCGCCACAGGGCGCTACCCCTATACTGGTATGCTGGGCATTCTTTCGCGGCGGGATAAGGTTCAGGTCCGCAAGGCGATGGAACTGGTGAACGCCTGGGAACTTAAAGAAAGGGATTTCACCCAAATCAGCGATGGTCAGAGGCAGAGAATACTGCTGGCGCGGGCCATTTGCCAAGAGCCTCAGATCATTGTCCTGGACGAGCCCACCTCCTTTTTGGATATCCGCTTTAAGCTCGAGCTTCTCGGTATTTTGGCAACGATGGCCAAAGAACATGGGATAACAGTAATCATGTCGCTTCACGAGCTTGAAATGGCGCAAAAGGTATCCGATCTGGTAATGTGTGTGAAAGGCGAAACCATTACGCACTTCGGAAGTCCCCGGGAAATATTCCAAAAAGAGCTGATCGGCGAGTTGTACGAATTGGTAAATGGAAGCTATAACCCCCTCTTCGGAAGCTTTGAGATGGAGCGGCCCAAGGGCGATGCCAAGGTCTTTGTGATAGCTGGCGGCGGAACAGGCGTCGCCCAGTATCGCGTCCTGCAAAAAAAGAGAATACCCTTTGTGGCGGGGATTCTGCATGAAAACGACGTCGATTATCAGATTGCCAGCGATTTGGCCAGCGAGGTGGTGGTTGAAAAAGGCTTCCAACGAATCGGGGAAAACACCTATCAAAAAGCGCTGCAGCGTCTTAAGTCCTGCGACACGGTAATTAACTGTCTGACCAGCTATGGTGAAATGAATGAGAAAAATAAAGAGCTGTTGGAGACGGCTTCAGCTCAAGGCCTAAACATCCTGGAAACTGCGGATGCACTGTAATATGACGGAGGAAAGATGATGAAAGGAAAACTTTATGGCGTAAGTGTTGGTCCGGGCGACCCGGAGCTGATGACGCTGAAAGCGGTAGCCTGCATCCGGAAGTGCCCGGTGTTGGCGGCGCCCCGCACATCTGCCGGGAACTCGCTGGCACTGACAATAGCGGCGGACATTGTGAATATAGCCGAGAAGCAAATCGAATATCTTGACCTTCCCATGACTCGTAACCAGAACCTGCTGGACAAACGTCAGAACGCAGCGGCCGACCGCATCGCAGCGCATCTGGACGCCGGACAGGATGTCGCAGTGCTGAATCTCGGCGACGCGTCACTCTACAGCTCGTATTCCTACCTTTGCCGCATACTTCTTGATCGGGGATACAACGCCGAAACCATTCCAGGCGTAACGAGTTTTTGCGCGTGCGCAGCAGTTGTTAACCGCAGCCTCACTAGTATGAACATGCCGCTACATATACTCCCGGCGTCAATGCCTGATCTGTCGGCCGCCCTCGCGCTGCCAGGGGGCA
>JAAYJY010000173.1 GCA_012522705.1 Syntrophomonadaceae bacterium
ACCGCCAGCGACAAGATGGGCTGGGCGGTCATATCGTATTTGGCAATCACCGGTTCCTGGATATCCTGAGGCAATTCACCGCGCAGGGCCCCCATTTTGTCCTTCACTTCCTGAACCGCTTCATCGCCCGGTTTTTCCAGAATAAATTGGACGACGGTAACGGATACACTGTCCCGCACCGTGGACATGATTTTATCCACGCCGGAGATCTGCCCGACGGTATCCTCCACTTTCCGAGTCACCTTAGTTTCAATCTGATCCGGGGCTACCCCCGGTTGCACCACAACAATCGAAACCACCGGCATATCCACTTCGGTCAAATCGTTGATAGGCAAGCCGATAAACGAGGCCGCGCCGGTTACCATCAAAGCGATAATAATAACAATCGTTAAAGTGGGACGCTTCAGGCTTATGTCAGTCAACAACATATTTAGTCCCCCCGCTCGGCGGCTGCTGTGATCTCGTCTCCATCCTGAAGTGCATTAATATTACTGCAGATCACTCTGAGACCTGCGGTGAGGCCGGATTTTATTTCAATCAAGTCATCATAAGTCTGACCCAGAGTCACTGCGGTGCGGCGCGCCATCCCGTTATCATCCGTGAACACATAATAGCTTCCTTCGCTGCCCGCCACCGCTTGCAGCGGAATAACCAGCAAGGATACTTCACTGTCGCTGACAATATCCACGTTGGCATATATGCCCGATTTCAGCTGGTAATCCTTATTGGGCACGTCTACTTTGGCCATAAACGTTCTGGAGGCCATACTGGCCGTCGCGCTTATATAACTCACAGTCCCGTGGTATTCTTGATTGTCACCACTTACTCTCACTTTGGCCTGCTGACCGACCTTTATCTTGGCAACATCTTCCTGGGGGATTCTAATGAGGGCTTGGATGGTAGAAGTGTTCTTCACCATGGCCAGGGGCACTCCCGGAGCCACGTAGGCCCCTACCGCCACGTTCTTTTCCTCTACAACGCCGCCTAGCGGCGCTTTGATTACCATATTGTCCAGGTTATGCTGGAGTCTGTCAACACCGCTCTGAGCGGCGATAATGTTGCTCTTTAGAGTGTTCAGGTCAGCTTTCGCCACCTTGAGGGCGGTTTCAGCATCGCTGAAATCGTTGGAGGATACCGCGCCAGCCTCAAACAGCGCTTGGGCATTGTTGTAATTGCGCTGGGAAATTGCCACATTGGCTTCCGCTTTGGGCAAAGAGGCCTGCACCGCTTCCAGTTGGGCCTGGGCGGCTTGCAACTGATCGGTAATATCTTGACTGTTCAGGACAATTAAAGAGGTTCCCTTTTGCACTGTATCGCCTTCATTAAACAGAATCTGTACCACCTTGCCCGGTACATCTGCTCCCACCACACCTTCTTCTCCGACCGAAAGGGTAGCATCATATGTAATGGCTGGCCGTATTGTCAAAGTTTCTGCTTTACATATCTCGACGACGATTGAGCTGGTGGCTGGAACCGGCTGGTCGTTCCCCATTATTGTCCAGCCCATATTGCGCAACAAAATGAACCCGATAATTAATATCAGTACGATGGCCAGGTAGGGAATCACTTTTTTCATTTTCATCTTCTCTAATATCTTTTCCATCCCTTGGCTACTCCTTTTCCATCTGTTTTCCATCTTAATGAATCTGGGTTCATTATTAGGGCACAAGAATGTTGCAATCGGGTTTTATTTATTCGCTGAAAACCGGGTCGTTCATCATAATTTCTAAGTAATTAAGATTTAATGCCAGCATCTGGCTGATCAATTTTCTTATTCTGGCCTCATCCCTTTTTCCTTGTTTTAATATTCTTAGAATACCTTCGATTAACATTGCGGCAATCACATGAAAAATGAATTCGTCGGCAATGATAATCCCCTCATCCGTCAGTTTAAGCATAAGCTCATCTTGCACCCTTTTTTCGATAAGATCGATCAAATCTTCTTTTAAGTTTTGATAAACAGAACCTTCGCTTTTATCCAACAAGATCATAAACTCCCGGCTATATTGCTCATAAAAGTTCATGATTTTGTCAACTACGTCGGCTAAAACCGGTAAATTTTTGGAATCGGCTTTAAAATCACTGAAAATAAGACCGATGAATCGCTCCGATACAGGTTCCATAATATGATTAAATAACTGCTCTTTGCCATCAAAATACCGATACAGATTGCCCGTAGCTATTCCGGCATTTTTTGCTATGTTCCTGATAGATGCATCGTTAAATCCCTTTTCCTCAAATTCATCCAAGGCGGCACTTATTATGCTGTTTTTAATTTCTTCTTTGAGATATTGCATAAATGAACCCCCGTTCATTATTAAAATAAACTGTGTTGATCGCTTTGTCAATAACTTAATATCCCACCCCGAAAAGATGCAAACAGCGATAGAGACTAAAATCCCTAAAGCCATCGCGGCAGCGATTTCATTCTCCAAGGCAATGGCTCGAAAAGACGGAAAAAGAACAAGACACTCTACGAAATTACTAAGTAGAGTGTCTTGCTTATTTGTCACAGAAATAATGATGTTTATCCGCTTATTAATCTTTATTGGTATTCCAATGTTACAATCATGATCAAGGTTTCAATAAGAACAACACATAATTAGTGCAAATTGCGACAGCCAGAATCTGATTTCGTTCTTTATACTGCATTTTGCTAAAATAGAAATTATTTCTGAACCATATTCCTGATTTCCTGCCCACATCAGGCATTCATGAAAAGCTTGATATCATCGTCAACTGTCCCAATGCCCGCAATTCCGAATTTCTCAACCAACACCTTAGCTACATTAGGCGACAAGAAGCCAGGCAACGTAGGACCGAGATGGATATTCTTCACGCCCAGATACAGCAACGCCAGGAGCACAATGACGGCCTTCTGTTCATACCAGGCAAAATTGAATGCGATCGGCAACTTATTTATATCGTCAAGGCCGAATACTTTCTGAAGCTCCAGAGCAATGACCGCCAGAGAATAGGAGTCGTTGCACTGTCCGGCATCCAGAACTCTCGGGATTCCGCCGATGTCCCCCAGTTCCAGTTTATTGTAACGGTACTTGGCGCATCCGGCCGTCATAATAAC
>JAAYJY010000174.1 GCA_012522705.1 Syntrophomonadaceae bacterium
CCTCAACCACGGCGGGGTCATACAAAATCCCCTTGTGTTGGGTGATTTCCTCCAACCCGGGTTCGATTCCCAGGGCGGGGCGGTAGGGCCGGTGGGCGGCCATGGCCTCGACCACATCGGCTACCGCGATTATGCGCGCTTCCAACCGGATCTCATCTCCGCTGATTCCCAGTGGGTACCCCGAACCATCCAGTCTCTCGTGATGTTGGAGGATTATATCGGCTACCGGCCAGGGGAATTCTATATGTTTGATTATATCGTAGCCGGATTGGGAATGGGTCTTAACATAGGAGAACTCGATATCAGTCAATTGGTCCGGTTTGCTGAGTATTTCCAGGGGCACATGGATCTTGCCAATATCGTGAAGGTTGCCGGCTACCTGGATCCCTTCTATCTGGTCGCGGGACAGTCCCATTTCGGCGGCGATAGCAGAGGCCAATTGAACCACCTTCTTCTGGTGTTCGGCGGTATATGGATCCCTGGTACTTAAAGCGGCGGCCAGGGCGGACACTGATTGCATGAGGATGCGCTGCATCTTTGCCAGGCTTTTCTCAAGATCCCGGGCGGTTTGGTTCCGTTCCCCGCGGGTGCGCAAGGCCATGACTGCATAGGCCAGATTGTGGGCGATGTTGACCAGCAGCTCTTGCTCCTGGTCATCGAAGGCGTCAACTTCACTGGCACAGATGCCGATCACACCGAAAACCTTGTCATTTTCGACCAGCGGGATGTCCATGCTGGATTTAAACCCCCGCCGCAGGGCATCTTTTAACCAGGGGCGAAATGAGCTATCCTGCTTGAAATCCGGGGTCACCACCGGCTGGCTGGTAAGGATGGCTCGGGCAGTTGGTCCCCTACCGCGCCTTTCGTCCGTGAGCCGGATGTTGAGTTTAGCCAAGTAGCCTCCATCGGTCCCCGCGTTAGCAATGGGCTGCACCTTATACTGCTGGTCCGGGCGCAGGTATCCCACCCAGGCCAGGGCATAACCACCCAACTCTACTATCAGGCCGCACACCGAGCGCAGCAGGTCGGTTTCCTTTTCGGCATTGATCATGGCCCGGTTAATGCTGCTGGCCGTCTTCAAGGCGCGGTCGATGCGGTTGAATTCAGTCAAATCGGTAAAAGTCAAAACAGATTTGCCGGTTCCCGGGATGGTATCGATGTGCATGGCGCCTTTTCGATGTCTCTCATTCTTGTCGATGATTTGAGTCATGTACTGGAACTTTTCTTCGACCGGCTGCCCCCCGAAGCTATCCAGATAGTTTTGCAAGGCCGCAGTCCGGCTGGCGGGAATCAAGTCGAAAAGAGGTTTTCCAATCATCTCTTCGCTTTGGTAACCCAGCATTTGGCAGCAGTTTTCATTGACCATGGAGATGGACCTATCCTTCTCTATGATCATGGTAGCCGCACCGGTGGTCTCAAAGAGGGTGCGGTAATAGTCCTCCGAAGACTGGAGGGCCACTACATATTGCTTGCGCTGCAGGGCTTTGGCAATAATCTGGGCGGCTGATTCCAGCATTACGGTGTTTTCCCGCGACCAGGTTTTCGGAGAGCTGATGGTTTCAAAACCAAGGAAACCGACGATTTTCTCCTCTAAAAACATGGGGGCCACCAACTGCGATTTCACCGGAGGAAGAGTTCTCCCGGCTTCTTCATTACCGTCCTTGACTTCTGCTTCACTGGCCGGGGCAATCAATATGTCTGCAACCTCCTGGACCTTTTGACTCCACCAGGGAAGGGCATTGACAGGCCAACCTTCGGTTTCCAGCATCCGGTGGGGGATGCCATCCCCGCACCATTCGTAGACCCGGCTGATGGTATAATGGTCTGACGACAATAGAATCACCCAGCTGCGTTCACTGCCGTCGAATCGGCTTATTTTACCCAGGGTAGCGTTGATGAGGTGATCGATATCCTCTACGTTGATATTGTTGAAATCCTTGGATGCCTCCAGAAGTATTTGCTGGGCGGACAACTGGTACTGGAAATGGTCTTCGGCCAGCTTCTTGCCGGTAATGTCGTGAGAGATGATTATGACCACGGAGTCCTCCTGGGCAGGGGGGATCAGGGTCCCGGTGACTTCAAGCCAAAGGTAAGTCCCATCTTTCTTGCGATAGCGGACTTCAAGGTTACCCTGGCCGCTAGGTGGCTGGGAGGCGATGAACGATTGCACCGACTGGATATCTTCAGGATGGACCAGGTCCAAAGCGCTATAGCTGAGGAACTCCTGGCGGGAGTATCCCAGGAGATCCAATGTGGCCGAGTTGGCGTATTCGAAAAGGAAATCGGGGAGCCGACAGCTGACGATGGCATTGGGCAGATTGTCCAGTATTATTTTACTGAGATTGGATTCGAAGGGATCGTTTATCCGCAACTCCAGATCTTTATCCAACAATACATGCTTCAATATACTGCTCCTTATATATGTCAGGATTTCTTGAGAATCTAGTTTGCTATTCAATAATACGAATCACCTTTGGCCAATTAGCAGAGGGCTACACTGGTAAAACCTGGGGGGATGGCCAATGGAGCGGGTTTGCGGGAGCAAAGGGCTGGAACGGGCAGAGCTAAGAGGAGGCCTAAGGCTGGAGAGTCAGGCGGGGGGATAGGGGATGGGTGACCCGGACGCAGCAGTCATGGCTGAGCAAACAATAAATGTCGATACAGCTCATCATAGGCATCGATTTCTTGTTCCAGTCGGTATCTTGAGCTGACCAGGGTTTGGGCTTGGATGCCCATTTCCCCGCGCAGCCCTTGGTCTTCCAGCAGCTGCTGCGCCGCTCGGCAGAGCTCCTGTTCATCCTTTACATAGAAACCTTCTTTTCCGTTGGCAATGATGTTCAAATTGCCGGGTACGGCCATCATGATGCAGGGGAGTCCCAGGCTCATGGCTTCCAGGACTGCCTGGGGCTGGCCTTCCGAGTGGGAGGTATTCAGTACCACATCGCCGAGAGCCAGCAATGTCCCCATTTGCTCATGAGGTATCTCGTCCAGGTAGGAGACCCACGGCAGAGTGCGGATGCGTTCCAACAGGGGGAGACCGTAATCGGGGTCCAGATTGGCACCGACGATCACCAGGCGCAAACAAGGATAAAGTGGCTGCAGCCGGGTTAAGGCGTCGATGGCCAGGGAGATGTTCTTAACCGGGCGCAGGCCGCTGGGCAGTAAAAATACGACTTCTTCCGGGGCAAATCCCCAATCCTGCCGATGGCTGGGGGAGACTGCGGGAATACTTACGGCTTGAGGTATGGTGACCAACTTATCAGCGGCCCGAGGGTGTTCCCGGGTAACCAATTGCTGCAAATCTTCATGGAAGACAATGATTTTGGCGGCGGCTTCCATAGCTCCTATTACCATGGCCCGGCGGCCGTTATAAAGATCCAGGTGGATATCGGTGCCGGTAGTGGTCAGAATGATAGGTAATTGGACTGCCGGCGGGAACGCCTGCAAGACCTGGGCCAGATGCCAAGCGTGGAGGCCATGCAGCAGACCATATTTCGATTCGGCCAGGCCCAGCCCGAGGCGGTATTGCCATTGCTCTTCATCCATGGACAGCCACTCGATGTCATATCCCCGCTCCGCCAGGCCGCGGTGGAGCCGGGCCGCAGTTATACTGTTGCCCCGCTGGGCCTTATTGAAGGGACCGATCATCAAAACTTTACGGTAATAAGGACCTGCGCCCATCGTCCTCACCTTAAACCGATGCCCTGATCAGCTGGAAACATTCGCAATACTGGCCTAACCCGGACATCACCCCCCGGTACCGGTTGAGGCCTTCCACTGCCTCGTCATAGGCAATCGATTCTATCTGGGTCCGGTGCATTCTTAGCGCAGTCAGTTTAAGATCCATGTAGGGGCTGATATCCTGGCTGCAGCCTATTACTGCCAGTGGTGTCCAGACCTCATAACCCATGATAGTGTCGACTCGCCAGGGCTCCGGTTTTCCCTGCTGGAACCAGGGTCCGGCGGCTCGGCGGATGCCTTCGCTAGCCAGCCGATAGGTTATGTGATGGTCGGGGACCGCCTCTTGGCTATGAGGCAGATAAACCCGGGTGGGTCGATGTTGGCGGACAAGGTCTACGATTCTGATCAATCCGGCGGGGGTGTATTCGAGGTAACCATCCGGCTGGCGGAGGAAGATAAGCTCTCCGGCACCCAATAATTGAGCCGCTTGCCGGGCTTCGTTTTCCCTGAGGTTGGCCAAAAGGGATGCTTCGTATCGCAGGCTGCCGGCCTCACCGGAAGTCATATAGACGATCGTCACCTGATCCCCCTGGCTGATGTGACGGGCAATGCTGCCACCGCAGCCGATGATATCATCATCGGGGTGGGGAGCAAACACCATGATATTATCCAATGCAACCACCTCGTCAAATTATTCCTTATTTATTATGTCCCAGGCTCAAAACCCTTGCAAGCACCTAACATATGTGGCCAATTAATGAGAAAAAACCGATTACCGGTGGGAACCGGGGTTCTATGTGAATTAAGTAACATTGACAACCGAAATTTTCACTCCTCAGGGTCAGGGGATCATCAGGCCAAACCGATCCAGGCATGTTTTGACAGATGGGGCGGGCAAGCGTATACAGTATACATTCAGGGAGGGTGAGAGATCCGCTTCCACCTGGGTACTCCTTGTATAAATTGGCAAGAACTCTTATTATCTAAACAAGTGTGTTCAAAGCAAATTATAAAAGGAGGGAATTGAATGCAGGCTGTTCAGATTTCGGAAGGAGTGTTTTCGGTCGGTGTCTTGGACCCCGATCTAAGGATTTTTGACATAATCATGACTACCGATTTTGGCACCAGTTATAATGCCTATTTAGTCAAGGGGCGGGACAAAACCGCCCTGATTGAGACCGTCAAAGCCAAATTCTTTGACGAGTTTATTGCTGATTTGCAGAAACTGATTGATATCCAGGAGATATCCTTCCTCATTATGAACCATACCGAGCCCGACCATGCCGGCTCGGTTGAGAAAATGGTTAAGTTGATACCTGGATTAACGGTTCTGGGGAGCAATACTGCCCTTAACTTCCTTAAAGAGATATCCAACACCAAATTCAAGCAACAGGCTCTTAAAGATGGAGACGTACTGGATCTGGGGGGCAAAACCCTGCAATTTATCAACGCCCCTTTCCTGCACTGGCCTGATTCCATATATACCTATCTGGCCGAAGACCAGCTCCTGTTTTCATGTGATTCCTTCGGAAGTCACTTTGCCGAACCCAAACTCTTCAATGACTTGATGGATCAGGATATAGTCCCCGCGTTTGAATACTACTTTGACAAGATCATGGGGCCATTCAAACCCTATGTCATCGAAGCGCTGGATAAAATCGAGGATCTGCCCCTAAAGATGATATGCCCGGGACACGGTCCTATCTTAAGGAAGGATCTGGACTATTTTATCGGCCTGTACCGCCAGTGGGCCCAGCCCCCGGAATCCGATCCAGATCCCCGGCCCAAGATCGTCATGCCCTATCTGAGCGTATATGGGTATACCAAAATGATTGCCGACGGGATTATTGACGGTCTGCAGATGGTAGACGATTTCAATATCAAAACGTTCGATTTGGTGGAAACGGATCTTTCCCAAGTATTGCCGGAGATCGAGACCGCTGATGCGATCCTGATTGGATCGCCTACCCTGGTTGGGGATACCCTGCCCCCGGTCTGGGAATTGCTAAGCCAGCTCTCCCCGATAACCCATGGACATTTGGCGGCCTCCGCCTTCGGGGCTTATGGCTGGAGCGGGGAGGCGGTGCCCAATATCGAGAGCCGTTTACGCATGCTGCGCATGGATGTCATGCCGGGATTGCGAATAAATTTCAAGCCTTCCGAACGCAACCTGGAAGACGCGTTCCAATTCGGCATGGATTTCGCCAAGCTGGTATTGCAGAAGAGAGCGCCCAAGTCCCGGCAGAAATGGCGCTGCCTGGTATGCGGACACATATATGAAGGAGAGGAGCCGCCGACTGTTTGCCCAGCCTGTGGTGTAGGCGGTGAAAACTTCGTGGCTGACAAGATGGAGGATGAATTCCTTAATGACACCGACGAGCGATTCCTGATCGTAGGCGGTGGGATAGCAGCGCTTTCCGCCGCGGCGGCTATACGTAAGCGCAATGCTACCGGAAAAATAACCATTCTGACCGAAGAGTCGGTCAAGCCCTATTACCGACCGGTTTTGTCCCTATTGATCAACTCCGACTTACCCGATGAAAAGTTATATGTCTATAATGATGAATGGTATCAGCGCAAACAGGTAGAGGTGAGGACTTCCAGCCCGGTCATCCGGATTGATACCGCTTTGCGGCAGGTAACCCTGGAGGATGGTTTGGTTTTGGATTATGACAAACTCATCCTGGCTACCGGGGCCCGCAGCCGCATACTGGAAATACCGGGTGCGGATAAGACCGGGGTCTTCTCCCTTCGCAATTGGGCGGATGCCAAGTCCATGCAAAAGAGCCTCCAAGAAGGACAGAGGGTGATATTGGCCGTTACCGGACTGCAAGGCCTGCAATTGGTGGACCCCTTGGTTAAACATGGACTGCAGGTCACGGTGGTCGAAGCTAATCCCCGGCTCATGCCCAATCAGTTGGATCAACCCGGTTCAGAGAGGCTGCGGCAATTGATAGCAGAAAATGGGGTAGATGTGCTACTGGGGGTAGAAGTAGCTGAGGTATTAGGCGATGATCAGGTGACCGGGGTGCAACTGAGCGATGGTCAGATCTTGGATGCGGATATAGCTGTTTTTGCATTGGGATTCGTTCCCCGTGTCGAGCTGGCTCAGGCTGCCGGTATTTCCGTTGATAACGGGATACAGGTTGATGAGTCGATGCGGACCAGTGCCTCCGGTGTATTTGCCGCGGGAGATGCGGTCTCCTTAATTGGCACTCCGGTTGGCTCATGGGCGGTAGCCCTGGAGATGGGACGGGTAGCCGGAGCCAATGCGGCCGGAGATTGGCTGGAGTATTCTAAACCGCTGGTGCCGGTATTGGTAAAAGCCTTCGGCCAGGAAGTATTTTCATTGGGAGAAGTAAACCTGCCGCCGGAAGATTGTCGTATCATCGAGGTCTGGGAAGGGAAGGAGAATTATTACCAGAAGAGCTTCATAAGGGATGGGGTTCTGGTGGGGGTAATCATTATGGCGCCCAAAGTCGACAGCCGAGAATCGATGCAATCCCTGGGGCGTGATGCCAGTGGTGCCAAGCGCAGTAACAAATGGAAGTGCCGGGTGTGCGGCTATATACATGAAGGATTGGAGCCCCCGGATGAATGCCCGGCCTGTGGGGCGGATGCAGACATGTTCGATCCGGTATCGTAGGAAGGCGGCCATTCGGGCATACTATCCCTGGTTCTGGAAATCGGAAGGGGACCTTACCTATGGTATCCTTCCGGTTTCCGACTTAACGGCACAAATCCAAGCAATAATGCCAGATACTGACTGGGGCGGGATTATATGATACCTTTGCGCGACAATGCTCATAGTGAAAATTTCCCCTTGATTACGATCATTATCATTGCTTTGAACACCCTGATATTCATGTATGAGGTTTCCCTGGGAGAAGCCGGCATGAATGAACTAGCCTACATCTTTGGCTTGGTGC
>JAAYJY010000175.1 GCA_012522705.1 Syntrophomonadaceae bacterium
CTATCCAAGTTTGCTCCATTACGTGTCGCCACCCAGTTTTATATCTGGGTTTTCCGCGGTACTCCCCTATTGCTGCAACTCTTGTTCATATACTTCGGTTTACCCCTGATCGGCATAAATATCGACCGTTTTCCGGCTGCCCTGCTGGCTTTTATCCTCAATTACACCGCTTACCTGGCAGAGGTTTATCGCTCCGGTATCCAATCCATCGACCGGGGGCAGTTCGAGGCGGCTGATGTGCTGGGACTGAGCCGCTGGCAAACCTTTTACCGAATCATCATGCCGCAGATGATCAAAAGGGTACTGCCCCCCATCAGCAACGAAGTGATCAACCTGATCAAAGATACCTCCCTGGTTTATGCCATCGGTATCAGTGAGCTGCTGAGGGTGGCGAAGATTGCCGCCGTGCGGGATGCCTTGTTTGTCCCCTTCATCATGGCGGCCATATTTTATCTGGTAATGACAGCGGTTATCCAGCAGACTTTCAAGTGGCTGGAGGACCATTACGCCTATTATCGTTAGGAGCATACCTATGCACATACTTAAAGCTACCGATGTATACAAGGACTTTCATACCAATGAAGTATTGAAAGGCGTTTCCATGCAGGTCGACAAGGGTGCTGTAATTGCCATAATAGGACCCTCCGGATCGGGCAAGAGCACCTTTCTGCGCTGTCTGAACCGTTTAGAAACCATCGATAGAGGCAGCATCGAAATCGAAGGTGAGTATATGGTGAAAAACGGCCCCAACGGCAGAGCCGTATACGCCAGCGAGAAAGATATTGCCCGCATGCGCCTGAAGATGGGGATGGTTTTTCAGAACTTCAATCTCTTCCCGCATAAATCGGTGCTGGAGAATCTGATGATGGCCCCCATGTTGGTTAATGGGATCGATAGCCGCGCCGCCCGGGATACGGCCATGATGTATCTGGAAAAGGTAGGTTTGTCCCAGAATGGGCCCAATTATCCTTTTCAGCTGTCGGGAGGGATGCAGCAGCGGGTGGCCATCGCCCGGGCTCTGTGCATGAACCCTGATATAATGTGTTTTGATGAACCGACCTCGGCCCTTGACCCTGAGCTGACCGGGGAGGTGCTGCAGGTCATGAAAGATCTGGCCATGGAGCGTATGACCATGGTGGTGGTCACCCACGAAATAGGCTTCGCCCGTGAAGTCGCCCAGCGGGTAATATTTATGGATGAAGGCGCCATAGTTGAGGAAGGCAATGCCGATGAGGTACTGCTCCGGCCCCAGCAATCAAGAACCCGGGAATTCCTCAGCAAGGTCCTGATGGCCAGGTAAGGTATCAAGAGGACGGTTCACGCTACACCTGGCCCCTTAACACCTTTTCCATAACACGTCGAAGACTACTGAAAACGTTCATTCTGCCGGCATGAGGTATGCATAACATATTGGCTTCCACGCTGTCGTTTAACGTCCGCCAACATATTGTGCATACCCTGGGGCATTTCCTTACAAGATACATGGTCTCGAACCGTTCCCCTGACATTTGATACCCCTCCTTGATACCTTGACACTGTTTTCCTGAAATGGGAAACTAAAACCAGTCCTGCTGTGTGATCATGGAGACCAAGAGAGGAGGACCAGATTGAGTAAGATAATATTTATTTCCAATCGTTTGCCGGTAACTGCCCTGAAGGACAATGGGAAGATCGAATATCAAAAGAGTATCGGCGGACTGGTCACAGGTCTAAAGAAATATCATGAACAAGCGGATAGTGTTTGGGTGGGTTGGCCCGGGACCGCCGATGAAGAGATCAGTCCGGCCGACAAAGAAGCAATTCAAAAGAAACTTATAGAATATCAGTGCCTGCCCGTATTTTTGACCGATCAAGAAATCAACCTCTATTACAATGGTTTTTCCAACGAAACCATCTGGCCCTTATTCCATTACTTCACCAACATGACTACATATAATATCGAAACCTGGGCAGCTTATCGACAGGTCAATGAGAGGTTTTTCCAGACGGTCGCAAGCGTGATCGAGAAAGGCGACATTATTTGGGTCCACGATTACCAATTGATGCTGCTGCCGATGATGATAAAAGACCAATATCCCGACACCCAGGTCGGCTTTTTTCTTCACATCCCCTTCCCCTCTTTCGAGATCTTCCGCTTGCTGATCTGGCGGCAGGAGATCCTGCAGGGACTATTGGGAGCGGACCTGATCGGCTTCCATACCTTTGAATATGTGCGCCATTTCTTGAGCAGCATACGGCATTTGCTGGGTCTGGATACTACCATGAACCGTATCAGCTATGAAGACCGGTATGTTCAGGTCGACGCCTTCCCAATGGGTATCGATTATCAGTTCTTTGCCGGTGAACAGCAGGACGACCCTCTTCATGGAGACGCCCGGGCGATCATAGAAAAAGCCCGCGGTATGAAGATAATCTTATCGGTGGACCGCCTGGACTATACCAAAGGCATCCCGGAACGGCTCAAAGCCTTTGAGCGCTTCCTGGCCCAATATCCGGAACACCATGAAAAAGTCAGATTAAACATGATCGTCGCCCCCTCCCGGGTCGATGTGGGCATGTACGATGAACTGAGAAAAGAAATAACCGAGCTGGTCAGTGAAATCAATGGAAAATATGGAACCTTCACCTGGATGCCGGTCTGGTTTTTCTTTCGCTCTTTTTCCCAAGAAAGCTTGATCACCCTTTATCGGAATTCGGACGTACTATTAGTCACCCCCCTGAGAGACGGGATGAACCTGGTATGCAAGGAGTATATCGCCTCCCGGACCGATTGCCAGGGCATGGTCGTTATCAGTGAAACTGCCGGGGCGGCCAGCGAATTAGGAGAGGCGGTCATCGTCAATCCCAATGATTCCAATGCCATTGCCCGTGGTTTAAAGATGGCGCTGGATATGCCCCGGGATGAGGTATTGGCCCGTAACAAGATGATGCACCGCCGACTGCAGCGCTATAATGTTGGCTTTTGGGCTGATGAGTTTTTGACTGCGCTGCAGCGTTCCGTTTCCGAATCACAACAGACTATCGCCCAAAGAAGCATTGAGAATTACCATCATATTGTTGAAGAGGCTTACCGGAATTCCCATAAACGGGTCTTGTTTTTGGATTATGACGGGACCCTGGTAGGTTTTACCCCCACCCCGGACCGGGCCCGACCTGATGATGAACTAAAACGTCTATTAAAAGATTTGATTGATGATCCGAAAAACACGGTGGTGCTTATCTCCGGCCGGGAGAGGCATAACCTGGAAAAATGGTTCCCTGATCTGAATCTATATATGATAGCCTCCCATGGATTATGGATCCGTTACCCGGAGCAGGAGTGGATCATGACCGTCCCCCTGGATAGTGGATGGAAAGAACCTATCCGGCACGTTATGGAGTTGTATACCGACCGCATACCGGGTTCATTGATCGAAGAAAAGGACTATTCCCTGGCCTGGCACTACCGGCAATCCGATCCGGATATGATGGCGGTAAAATTAAATGAAGTAAGGGAAACCCTGCGCTCGATGATCCAGGATGAGACCCTTGGCCTCCAGGAAGGCAAAAAAGTCCTGGAAGTAAAGGACAGCCGGGTCAATAAGGGATTTGGGGCATCAGTTCTCATTCAAAACCAGGAATATGACTTCATCTTCGCGGGGGGCGACGATTATACCGATGAAGATCTGTTTGCCGCTCTTCCGGCGGAAGCTTACAGTGTTAAAATAGGCTTGGGAAATACCAATGCTGCTTATTTTTTGAAATCCTGGCAGTCCATGCGCCAGCTTCTCAGGAAGTTCGCAGATTTAAGTAATCTGGAAAAGTAAATGCGAAGGGGAACAATGGTGAATACGGCATCCAATCAAGCATCTATATATGAAATCCACGACCTGAAGCTCGATCACTATAATATCTCCTTGAACGAAACCCTTTTCCACAATGCCAACGGCTATATCGGGGTCCGTTACGACTTTGAAGAAGGCCATCCGGATGAATATGGCATTGTCCCCAGCCAATATATAAATGGCTTCTATGATCTCACTCCAATGAAGCAAGCTGAAAACCTGTATGGCCTGGTCGAAGAAAAACAGACCATGGTAAATGTGGCCGACACCCAGTCAATCAAGCTAATCATCGACGATGAACCCTTCAGCATGTACAGCGGCACCATACTCAGCAGCCGGCTTAGTCTGGACATGGGCAAAGGGATCACCGTCCGCAATGTGGTCTGGCGCTCCCCCCAGGGGAGAGAGGTGGAGATAAACGTTACCCGCATGGCCTCATTCGCGCAGCTTTCCCTGTTCACCATCGAATACGAATTGACGCCCCTGAACTTCTCCGGTCAGGTTCGGATCATGTCGGGCCATGACGGGGAGGTCATGAACTATGTGGATTTGGATGATCCTCGTATGAACCGGGAACTCATTAAGTACATCACCCCGCACACCTGCGAGATCAGGGATGAGGTTTCCTATATAACCTCCACCACTTCCCGCTCCGGCCTGGAAATATGCAGTTGCGTCAAAAACATCCTATTCCAGCAACACCGGCAGGAATTTATCATCCAGGACAATAAAGCCATTTGCCATTTTGAAACCGAGGCGATCCAAGGAAATAAGATCCACCTGATCAAATATTCGGTCTTCTGCGATAGTGTACGCTACCAATCCCCCCGCCAGCAGGCCGAGTTGGAAATGGAGCAAGCCCTTGCCTGTCCCCTGCCGGCTTGGTATAAACGGCAGGAAGAATACCTGTCTGTCTTTTGGAATAACTGCCGTATTGAAATCGAGGGAGACCCTAAATCAAACCGGGCCATTCGTTACAGCCTCTATCAATTGATTCAAGCCGTGGGCAAAGATCACTACTGCTGCGTGGCCCCGAAAGGGTTGAGCGGAGACGGTTATGAAGGACAGTACTTCTGGGATTCGGAAATGTATATCCAACCCTTTTTCACGATCACCAACCCCGGACTGACCAGGAATCTCCTGGATTTTCGTTATGCAACCCTGGACTGGGCCCGGGAAAATGCCCGTATTTTAGGACATCGCCAAGGAGCGCTATACCCCTGGCGAACGATCATGGGACGGGAATGTTCCGGCTCTTTTCCCTCCGGTTCGGCCCAGTACCATATCAACGGGGATGTTGCTTATGCCGTGGTGGCCTATTATCTGGCTACCAAGGACCTGTCCTTCATACAAGCCAAAGGAGCGGAGATTATTTGGGAAACAGCCCGTTTATGGATGGAAACCGGGCGTTTTAAGGAAGGCAAATTCCATATCAATGCGGTGACCGGCCCCGACGAATACACCTGTATGGTCAATAACAACTACTATACCAACGTCGTGGCCCAGTACAACCTGCGCTGGGCGGTCAAGTTTTACCGACTGCTTCAGGGGTCCGATGGTTGGGCGGATTTGACCGCCAGGCTGGATTTAAGGGAAGATGAGATTGTCGCGTTTCAAGAAGC